>JBEANV010000414.1:0-4402 GCA_041165285.1 Pseudomonadota bacterium
CCACCGACGAGCAGCTCGACTTCCCCGTCGTCTATGCCTCGGGCATCAACGGCTGGGCCTCGCTGGAAGAAGGCGCACCGGGCGAGCAGTGGGGTCCCGACATGTCGGCCCTGTTCAACACGGTGCTCAAGCACGTGCCCGCCAATGAAGGCGACGCCGACGCACCGCTGCAGCTGCAGATCTCGTCGCTCGACTACTCCACCTTCGTCGGCCGCATCGGCGTGGGCCGCGTGAGCCAGGGCACCATCAAGCCGTCCATGGACGTGCTGGTGATGGAAGGCCCGGACGGCAAGGCCATCAAGGGCCGCATCAACCAGGTGCTGACGTTCCACGGCTTGGACCGTGTGCAGACCACCGAAGCCGGCCCCGGCGACATCGTGCTGATCAACGGCATCGAAGGCATTGGCATCGGGGTGACCATCACCGACCCGATCAACCCGGCGCCGCTGCCGATGCTCAAGATCGACGAGCCGACCCTGACGATGAACTTCTGCGTCAACACCAGCCCGCTGGCCGGTCGTGAAGGCAAGTTCGTCACCAGCCGTCAGATCTGGGACCGCCTGCAGAAGGAACTCCAGTCGAACGTCGCGCTGCGCGTCAAGGAAACCGACGAAGACGGCATCTTCGAGGTGATGGGCCGGGGCGAACTCCACCTGACCATCCTGCTGGAAAACATGCGCCGCGAAGGCTACGAGCTGGCCGTGTCGAAGCCGCGCGTGGTGTTCCAGGAGATCAACGGCGAGAAGTGCGAGCCGATCGAGATGGTGACCGCCGACGTCGAAGAGCAGCACCAGGGCGGCGTGATGCAGGCGCTGGGCGAACGCAAGGGCGAGCTGGTCAACATGGTGCCGGACGGCCGTGGCCGCGTGCGTCTGGAATATCGCATTCCGGCGCGTGGCCTGATCGGCTTCTCGAACGAGTTCCTGAACCTGACGCGCGGTTCCGGCCTGATCGCCAACATCTTCGAAGGCTACGAGCCGCACAAGGGCGACATCGCCAGCCGCAAGAACGGCGTGCTGATCTCGATGGACGCCGGTGAAATCTTCACCTACGCCCTGGGCAAGCTCGACGACCGTGGCCGCATGTTCGTGAAGCCGAACGATCCCGTCTACGAAGGCATGATCGTCGGCATCCACAGCCGCGACAACGATCTGGTGGTCAACGCCACGCGCACCAAGCAGCTCACGAACTTCCGCGTCTCCGGCAAGGAAGACGCGACCAAGATCACGCCGCCGATCGACCTCTCGCTGGAGTATGGCGTCGAGTTCATCGAGGACGACGAGCTGGTCGAGATCACCCCGAAGTCGATTCGCCTGCGCAAGCGTTTCCTGGCCGAGCACGAGCGCAAGCGTGCATCGCGTGCCTGATCACCTGATCGGCTGAGCTTTTTTCGTACCGAGCCCCGGAACTTTGCCGGGGCTTTTTTCATGGACGAAGGGAATCCCATGTCGCATGCACGTGCGGTGTCTCTGATGGTGCTGGTCACGCTGCTGTGGAGTACGGCCGGTGTGGTCAGCCGCCATTTCGAGGTGGCGCAAGGCTTTGAGGTGACGTTCTGGCGCAGCGCCTTCACCGCGCTTGCGCTGTCGGCGGCGCTCACCCGTCTCCGTGGCGTGGCGTTGTGGCGCGGCTTGTTGCAGTCGCCGCGGGCGGTATGGCTCTCGGGGGGGTGCTGGGCGGTGATGTTCACGGCGTTCATGCTCGCCTTGACGATGACCCGCGTGGCCAATGTGCTGGTGACGATGGCCATCGGCCCGCTGGTCACGGCATTGTTCGCGCGGCTGTTCCTGCACCACCGACTGCCGGTTCGCACCTGGGTGGCCATCGCAGTCGCCGGTGCGGGCATCGCCTGGATGTTCGGCCATGAAGTGCAGGCGGCCGACGCGCGCAGCCTGCTGGGCATGGTGGTCGGCCTTGCGGTGCCGCTGGCTGCAGCGATCAACTTCACCGTGCTCCAGCACGTCTCGCATGGCGAGGTGGCCGGCGAGTCGCAGGACATGCTGCCGGCCGTGCTGATCGGCGCACTGTTGTCGTCGCTGGTCACGTTGCCGCTGGCGTGGCCAGTGCAGACCTTTGGGCATGACCTGGTGCTGCTGGCTGGGTTGGGGGTGTTCCAGCTCGCCCTGCCGTGTCTGATGGTGGTCGGCCTGACGCGCATCCTGCCAGCGCCAGAAATTGCGCTGCTCGGTTTGCTGGAGGTGGTGTTCGGCGTGCTCTGGGCCTGGATCGGCGCGGGCGAGTCGCCCGGGCCGACAGCGTTGACGGGTGGCATGCTCGTGCTCGGCGCATTGGTGGGCAATGAACTGCTGGCGCTGCACAAGGGCGCCAGAACCGCGGGCTGATCTTTCCGATGCCACCGAGGCGGTGGTTGCCGACTTCCCGGTCAGTCCGTGGCCGGTCCTGGTCTGAGCACGAGTGTTGGTGTGTCGAGCACGATTTCACCTGCGCCGAGCAACTGCATGCCCCGGCTCCAGTGGCGCGTCATCCGCTCGATCAGGTCGTGTTCGCTGAAGGGCTGGCCGTTCACCACCGACCGCGCGCCCTTGAGCAGCAGTGAGCGCGCCAGCACGCTCAGCTGCCGGAATGCATCGGCGGCCTGTACCAGATGGGCCGTGCCGGCGGTCCCACCGGCGATCCACACCAGGTAAAACGCCGCCAGTTCAAACGCGGCGCCGAGCTGATGCGGGCCGGCGTCGGCCCAGTATTGGTAGTGTGTCGGACCGCTCGCCAGCAGCGGCGTCACTTCGCCGGCAAACCGGCGTTTCCAGCGGCGCAGCGGGTGGCGGGTCGGCACACGCTGCAGATACTTCTCCAGCAACTGGTGCGAGAGATGGCGCAGAGTTTCCGGCGGGCGGCGCACCAGGTTGTGCAGGTCGATGACCTCCGCGCGGCCCAGCAGCGCTTCGGCTTCTGGCGCGGAATCGGGGTGCAGCAGGCGGCGGTATTCAGTGCCCTGCAGCACACGGTAGTCGGTCCGATGGAAAAACCCCAGATGCTCGCGCTGGGTGTCGATTTCATTGATGACGATGGTTTCTGTCGCGCGACGCGGATGCAGCAGGCCGCCTGCGCCATCGGGCAGGCCGCGTGCCGGCACGTCGAGGATGACGAGCCGTCCGGCGCTGAGCTGCTCGTGCAGGTGGTCGATCAGCGGGCGCCAGAGGTGGAGTGTCTGCACCTCGATGCCGTAGAGCGTGTAGAGATCGTCGTGCGAAGGGCGGAATTGCGTCCACTGGTCGTCCAGGAAATCCACCGCGAGCGTGTAAGGCAGGCAGGCTGACGGATTCAGGCGCAACGCAGCGAGCACGCCAATCCACAGGTCGGTGTAGCGGTTGGTTTCGGGCCAGATCCGATCCTGTGTCGGCCAGACCGACGGAATGCCCAGGCGATCCAGGCCGGTGATCAGGCAGAGAGGGCGGGCGGATGGCATATGTCAATGTAACATTACGTAAAAGAATGGTGCAATCGTTATAAACATCACGCAACTGCACGGTTGGCGTCGGTCCGCGCCAGCGCAGTGGACTCCCGGGATAATGGGCGGGTGAATACCTACGTTGCCCCTCCGTCCCCCGTCGCGCACTCGCCGTGGCGCCTGTCCGTCGCTCCGATGCTCGACTGGACCGACCGCCATTGCCGCACTTTTCACCGCCTGCTGACACGCCAGACCCGGCTTTACACCGAGATGGTCACCACGGGCGCGCTTTTGCATGGCGATGCCGCCCGGCACCTCGATTTCGATGCCATCGAACACCCCGTTGCGCTGCAACTGGGCGGCAGTGAACCGGCGGATCTGGCCGAGTGCGCCCGGTTGGCGGCGCAATGGGGCTATGGCGAGGTCAACCTCAACTGCGGCTGCCCGAGCGAGCGGGTGCAGAAGGGGGCCTTTGGCGCCTGTCTGATGGCCGAGCCGCAGCTGGTGGCCGATGGCGTGAAGGCCATGCGGGATGCGGTCGATCTGCCCGTGACGGTCAAGCACCGCATCGGCATCGACCAGGTCGAGCGCTACGACTTCGTGCGTGACTTTGTCGGTACTGTGGCCGACGCCGGCTGCGGGGTGTTCATCGTTCACGCCCGCAATGCCTGGCTGAAAGGTCTGAGTCCCAAGGAAAACCGTGACATCCCGCCGCTGCGGCCTGAACTTGTCTACCGCCTCAAGCAGGATTTCCCGCACCTGACCATCGTGCTCAATGGCGGGGTGCGCAGCGACGATGAAATCGAGGCCCATCTGGTGCATGTGGACGGCGTGATGGTGGGCCGGCAGGCTTACCACGACCCCTGGATGATGTCGGGTTGGGATGCACGGTTTTTCGGGCAAAACGGTCCCGCAGACAGCCGTGAATCCGTGGAAACCCAGTGGTTCGAATATCTGGACCAGGTGCACCGCGGTGGCCGCGCCTGGCCTTCG
>JBEANV010000415.1:0-4688 GCA_041165285.1 Pseudomonadota bacterium
CAGGTGCTGTCCGCCTACTCCAGCCAAGTGGCGGCGCAGAAGCAGCGCCTGATCGGCACGGCGACCGAGGCGCTGTGCCTCGTGCGCGTGCCGGGCGAGACGACCAACCGCTCCGGTGCGCTCGCCGGCTGCGAGACAGCCAACACGCTCGCGCGCGGCAGCGACGCGGCGCAGGTGGTGGCCGCCGCCTTTCTGGCCGCCAGCCCGCGGGCGGAGATGGCGTTGCAGAACGCGGGTGGCGTGCGCACCGGCATCGGCGCCGGGCCGCTGTCGATGAACACCGCGTTCACCGTGCTGCCCTTCACCAATGTGTTGGTCGAACTCTCGCTGACGGGCATGCAGATCGTCGCGGCGCTGGAGGACGCGGTCGCCAACCACCTGGACCAGCGGCAATCCGATGGCTCGCATCCCTACGCGGCCGGGCTGCGCTGGGCGCTGGACCTGCGCCAGCCCGCGGGCCGGCGCTTCAGCCAGGTCGAGGTGAAGGACCAGGCCACGGGCCGCTGGTCGGCGATCGACCCGCTGCGCACCTATGTGCTGGTGACCAACGACTTCATCGCCGCCGGCAAGGACGGTTACGCCACGCTCGGCGCGGCCACGGCGGCCGGACAGGCGGTCAACACCTACCGGCTCTACACACAGACCTTCGCCGATGACCTGCAGCGGTTGGGCCGGGTGGGGCGCGTGCCGGCGTCGGAGGTGTCGCACCAGCGGGTCATCACCGCGGCGGGCGTGACGATGCCGTGAACGCTCAGACCACCCGACGTCCGGTGTTCCAGACGGCGCGCACCGCCGGGTGGCCGGCGACCTCGCGCACCCGCACCAGGTCCGCGCGCAGCCCGGGGGCCAGCGCACCCCGGTCGGCCAGCCCGGCGGCGCGGGCGGGTTGCAGCGTGACCAGCCGGACCGCGGCAGGCAGGTCGAGCAGGCCTTCGCGCGACAGCTGCCAGGCAGCGGCCAGCAGGCTGGCCGGCACGTAGTCCGACGACAGTGCGTCCAGGACGCCCTCGCGCACCAGCGTGACCGCCGCCACATTGCCCGCGTGCGAGGTGCCGCGCAGCACATTGGGCGCACCCGCCAGCGTCAGCAGGCCGTGCGCGCGGGCGCGCCGGGCGGCGGCGAGCGTGGTGGGGAACTCGCTGATCACGGCGCCCAGGTGGTGGGCCTCATCGACGTGTGCCGCCGTGGTGTCGTCGTGCGAGGCCAGCGCGAGGCCGGTGGCACGGGCGTAGGCGGCGAACCAGTCACGGTTCGGGCCGGCGTGGTCACGCTGGCGGGCGGGGGCGAGCTGCACCTCGTGGTCGAACTGCGCGTTGGTCCAGCCCTTCTTGCCGGTGTAGTAAGTGCGGGCATGGTCGAGGTCGGACCACTGGCGCTGCCCCGGTGTGTGGTCCATCAGCGAGATCAGCCCGAGCCGCGGGTGGTGGGCAAATGGCTCGAACAGCGCGCGGGTATTGGCGGCCGGCAGCTCGCAGCGGGCGTGGATGCGGTGGTCGGCACGCAGCACGCCGGCCGCCTCCAGCGCGTCGAGCACCGACAGCAGCTCGCCCTGGTTCTGCGCACGGAACCCCTGGCCGTAGGGATCGCCCACGCCGACCGCGTCGAACACCGTCGTGATGCCGGCGCAGGCCACCTCGGCGTCGTGTGCCTGCACGGCGCCCCACATCGGAAAACGCACCTTGGGCCGCGGCATGGCGTGGCGCTCCAGGTTGTCCGTGTGCAGCTCCACCAGCCCCGGCAAGAGGAAGTCGCCGTCCAGATCGATCGCCGACGGCAGCCTCGACAGCGTGCGGTCCATCTCGACGATGCAGCCCCCCCGCAGGACCACCGTGCCCGTCACCACCTCCCCTGGCAGCACCAGCCGCGCACGGGTCATCACCTGTTCTTGTTGCATGGCGCGAGTTTGCGCCAGTCAGCTTGTCCCCCGATGTGCAGTGTTCACAGCGGGGGGCGGCTGGCGGCCTGACCGAGCCCTGTGGTTGCCCGAAGCGCAAAACTTGCTGTGTCAGACTGCACGAAACCGCCTGGAACCCTGTAGGCTACGCCACAGCCAAAAAGCCCGCCCGCCCTCTTTGTCCTGCTTCATGAGCGCCCGATACGCGATTTATCTCACCCCGCCAGCCGACCACCCCTTGTGGCAAGCCGGATGCACCTGGCTGGGGCGTGACCCGTCCAGCGACCTCGCCCCGTCCCCGCCGTCGCGGCGGGCCACGCCGTGGCGCTACGGTTTCCACGCCACGCTCAAGCCGCCGATGCGGCTGGCCGAGGGCACGTCGATGCAGGGCCTGCATGCCGCGCTGTGTGCGCTGAGCCGGCAACTGCAGCCCTTCGACATGCCGGCGCTGGAGGTGGGCACGCTGTCCGACTTCATCGTGCTGCGGACGGCCGAGCCACTGGCCCCCGCCCACCCGTTGCACCAGCTGGCCGACACCTGCGTGCGCGACCTCGACAGCTTCCGCGACCCGCCCACCGCCGCCGACCTGCAGCGTCTGCAAAGCCGCAGCACACTCGACGCACGCCAGTCCGAGCGGCTGGTGCGCTGGGGCTATCCCCACGTGCTCGACTGCTGGATGTTCCACTGCACCTTGAGCGATCCGGTGGCCGACGACGGCGAGCGCCAGGTCTGGCTCGATCTGGCGCGCACCTTCTTCTCGCCTGCGCTGGAGCGCCCGTGGCGCTGCGACGCGCTGAGCCTGTACGTCGAGCCCAGCGCCGGGGCGCCGATGCAACTGCTGCGGCGCTATCCGCTCAAGGGTTGATCGCCCGCTCGTTATTCGTCACCAGCGTGGCACCGAGGCTCAGCGCATGGGCGGCGATCAGCAGGTCCATCGCGGTGACCACGCTGACCGCCAGTTCCTCCGGCTCGAAGTCGTTGAAGCGGGCCAGCACTTTGGGTGGGCGCGTCTTGATGACGTAGACGCAGATGTTGGTGATCCAGCAGGATCATTGCGGCGCGACAGGCACACGCCGGTCGATTTCTTGCAGAAAATCCCCCCATGCCGACCCGCCCCACCACCGCCGACTTCCCCCACCACCACCGCGTCACCACCCGCTGGACCGACAACGACTGCTACGGCCACGTCAACAACGCCATCTACTACCAGTATTTCGACAGCGTCATCAACGCCTACCTGATCGCCGAGGGCCAGCTCGACATCCACCGCGGTAACGTGGTCGGATTCATCGTCCGCTCGGAGTGCGACTTCTTCGCTCCGGTCGCCTACCCGGGCGAGGTGGACATCGGCGTCGCGGTGGTCAAGCTCGGCGACTCGTCCGTCACCTACGAAACCGGTCTGTTCAGGCCGAGTGAGCCGGACGCTTGCGCGGTCGGCCGCATGGTGCATGTGTTCGTGGACACCGCGACGCAGCGCCCGGTCGCCATCCCGGCGTCGATCCGCGCGGCGCTCAGCCGGCTCGTGCGCCCGACCTGAACGCCGCCGCGCGCGTCACTCGACCGACCAGCACTGGTCCCGCCCGGCCCGCTTGGCCTCGTACAGCGCCGCGTCCGCCCGCCCCAGCACGGCCGTGATGCATTCGCCCGGCCGCGCCCGCACCAGTCCGAACGAGCAGCGGTAGCCGAACCCGGCCGGCTCGCTCAGCGGTCGCGACTGCCGCACACGCTCGATCAGGCGCGTGATCACCCCCTGGGCGGCGGCCAGCGGCGTGTCCGGCAGCACGATCAGGAACTCCTCGCCGCCAATGCGCCCGCAGACATCGGCGCGGCGCAGGCTGCCCTGCAGCAAACCGGCGAAGTCGCACAGCACCTGGTCGCCAGCGAGGTGGCCGAACTGGTCGTTGATGCGCTTGAAGTGGTCCAGGTCGGCCAGCCCGAGGCACAGCGGCTGCGTGGCCAGGTCCGCCGACAGCAGCCCCTGCAGCCGCCCCATCACGAACGCCCGGTTGCCGATGCCCGTCAGCGCATCAATCTGGCTGGTGCGCACCGCCAGGTCATGGGCGGCGCGCAACTGGCGGTTGTCCTGACCGAGTTCGGAGATGTCGATGCCAAAACACAGCATCCACCCGCCCGCGCCGACCGTCTCCGTCATCAGCATCCAGCGGCCGTCCACCAGATCGGCCTCGATTTGGCGGAAGGGCAGTTTGCCGCGCCGCGAGGCTGCGGACGAGAGCCAGCGCTCGAAGTCTTCAGTCTGCACCGCCGTGGCCTGGCGTTGGCGGTAACTGTCCCGCATCAGCGTCATCCAGTCCGGCGTCGCGTCCTCCGACAGCCCGAACAGCACACGGAATGGCGCATTTGCCCAGCGCAGCACGTCGCGCTCGTCGAAGACCGCAACCAGGCATGGCGTTCCCGACAGGAGCGCCATGACCTTTGGTGTGAGTTCTGAGGGGGTTTCAGGGGACATGGTGTGCCCTCATTTCGACCGATGGCGGTGCAGGTTGAGCGGCGGAAATACCCACGGGCTAGGATCGCCGCAAAGTCATGGCAAAAGAAGGAGCCGACATGCTGGCCTCGCTGCTGAAATGGACCGTGCTCGGGTGCGTGCTGGGGATCGCTGGCTGGTGGGGTTGGTGCGCGTGGCGGGGGCTCGGGGCCAGCTTGGCGCTTGGGCCGGTGCTGGTGCTGCTCAGCCTGAACGCGCTGGCGCTCGGGCTGGAGCAGGTGCTGGCCGCCGGGGTCCACAGCGGTGATCCGGCGCCGCGGCCGAGCGGTGGGCAGCGGCTGCGGGCGT
>JBEANV010000416.1:0-3746 GCA_041165285.1 Pseudomonadota bacterium
CACGCACTCGACCCACCTCGTCGCCCTGACGCTGGCCGGTGTCTGGCACCCGGACGACATCGTGCCGCCGATCACGCCCTACTTCGTCATGAAGGTCGGCCACGTCCCGCTGATCCCCTACCACCGCCCCGGCGACCCGGCCGCCGCCGCCCTCGTCGCCGAGCGGATCACGGCCAGCCGCGCCGCCGGCACCCCGCTGCGCGCCGTGATGCTCGACCGCCTCGGCCCCAACGTCTGGCACCGCAGCCCGGCCGAGGCCAGCGCCGTGCTCGAAGAACTGGAGGAGACGGCGCGGCTGTGGCTGCTGACCCGCCCCGCCCCGCTGACCGCTGCGCAGATCGATGACCTGCGGCAGCATTTCGGCGCACGCTGGTAAACACACCCCCCGACTTTCAAACGGATAGACCATGCCCCGTTTCGCCGCCAACCTGTCGATGCTCTACAACGAGCACGCCTTCCTCGACCGCTTCGCCGCCGCCGCTGCGGATGGCTTCGAGGCGGTCGAATACCTGTTCCCCTACGCCTTCGAGGCGACCAACATCGCCCGGCGCCTTGCGGACCACGGGCTGTGGCAGGTGTTGTTCAATGCACCGCCGGGCGACTGGGACGCGGGCGAGCGGGGCATCGCCTGCCTGCCGGGACGAGAAGCTGAATTCCGCGACGGCTTCGAGCGGGCACTGGGCTACGCCAACGCACTCGACTGCCCGCGCATCCACGTCATGGCCGGTCTGGCACCGCAAGGCGTGGAGCGCGCGCAACTGCAAGCGGTCTACGCAGGCAACCTGGCCTGGGCCGCCTGCCAGGCCGCCGCCGCGGGACGGGCGGTGCTGATCGAGCCGATCAATCCCCGCGACATGCCCGGCTACTTCCTGAACCGCCAGGACGAGGCGCACAGCACCGTGCAGGCAATCGGCGCCGCGAACCTGCAGGTGCAGTTCGACCTCTACCACTGCCAGATCGTCGAAGGCGACGTGGCCATAAAGCTGCGCCAGTACCTGCCCACCGGGCGCGTCGGGCACCTGCAGATCGCGGGCGTGCCGATGCGCCATGAGCCGGACCTGGGCGAGCTGAACTACCCGTACCTGTTCGACGTGATCGACGAGGTGTCGGCGGCCTGCGGCTGGCAGGGCTGGGTGGGCTGCGAGTACCGACCCGCCCGCGGCGCGGTGGCAGGCGGTACGTCGGACGGCATGGGCTGGTTGAATCAGGCCAGCGCGGCTTCCAAGTCGGCCTGAGCCTCGGCAAAGCCCTTGGCTGCGGCCTCGGGGCCCATCGCCAGACCTTCGGCGTAGATGAAACGCACGTCCGTCAGACCCAGGAAGCCCAGCACGCTTTTCAGGTACGGCACCTGCGAGTCGTTCGGCGTGTCGCGGTACAGGCCGCCGCGGGCCAGTGCGACATACACGGTCTTGCCCTTGAGCAGGCCTTCCGGGCCGCTGGCGGTGTAGCGGAAGGTCACGCCGGCACGGGCGATGGCGTCGATCCAGCTCTTGAGCTGCACCGGCACGCCGAAGTTGTACATCGGCACGCCCAGCACGATGGTGTCGTGGGCCTGGATCTCCGCGATCAGCGTGTCGTCGAGCGCGACCCGGTCGGCCTGCTCGGGGCTGCGGGCATCGGCGGGTGTGAACAGCGCGCCCAGCGCGGCTTCGTCCAGCAGCGGATGCGGCGTCACGGCGAGGTCGCGCAGCGTCAGGCTGGCGCCGGGGTTGGCCGCTTGCAGGCGGGCAGTGACCTGGTTGGCCACACGGGTCGAATTCGCGCCATCGCGGCGGGCACTGGCGTTGATCTGGAGGATGTTCATGGCGGTGTCCACAGGTTGGAAGGGATGACTGCACTTTAGGCGTCATCAATCCGCCGTGGAATCCGCCGAAATGGATATCATTGTCCCGCCAATGGAACAATGATGGAACCATCCGACACCGCCGTTGACCCGAACGACCTGCTCATCTTCGCCCGCGTGGCCGAGCTGGGCAGCTTCAGCCGCGCCGCCGACCAGCTGGGCCTGCCCAAATCGACCGTGTCGCGCCGACTGGCGCTGCTGGAGCAGCGGGTCGGCGAGCGCCTGCTGCTGCGCACGACACGGCGCCAGACGCTCACCGAGTTCGGTGAGGAACTGCTGGAGCACGCCCGCCAAGTGGCTGCCGAGGTGGCCGCCGTGACCGCCTTGAGTGCCCACCGCCAGGCCGAGCCGAGCGGCCGGCTGCGCGTGTCGATGCCAAGCGACTTCGCCAACCTGCTGCTGGTCGATGCACTGGCGGCGTTTGTGGTGCGGCACCCGGCCATCTCGCTGGAGCTGGACCTCTCGCCGCGGCGGGTCGATCTGATGGGCGAGGGCTTCGATCTGGCGGTGCGCATCGGTGATCTGCCGGACGACGGGCTGCTGGTCGCCCGCCGGCTGAAAGCGTTCCCGTCCGGGCTGTATGCCGCACCCCGCTATCTGGCCAGCCGGAATGAACCGGTGGAGCCTGCCGATCTGGCCGAGCACGAGGCAGTGCGCAACCTCGCCAGCAACGGCGAGCCTGCGCCGTGGACCCTGCTGTGCGACACACAACGCTGGCAAGGCGTGCCGCCCGGCCGGGTCGTCGCCAATTCGCCCGAGCTGCTGATCCGGCTGGCACGCGCGGGCGCCGGCATCGCCGCGGTGCCGGACTACTTCGCCCAGTCGGACGTGCGCCAGGGGACGCTGCGGCGCGTGCTGCCGGCCTGGTGCCTGCCGAGTCCGACGGCCTGGGTGGTGTTCCCGGGCAGGCGGCTGATGCCGGCCAAGACGCGGGTGTTCATCGACATGCTGCTGGCTGCACTTGGCAGCGCGGACCAGCCACCTGCACCACCGCTTACTTGACCGGAATCGGCTTGCCCACCGGCACCGCGGTGATGCTGTTCTTCGGTGAGCCGTCGAGCAGCTTTTCCGAGTAGGTCATGTAGACCAGCGACTGCCGCTTCGCATCGACCACGCGCACGATGCGCAGCCGCTTGAACAGGATGGACAGCCGCTCGCTGAACACCTCGTCCTGCTGCGGCAGTGGCTGCTTGATGTGGATCTCGCCAACTTGGCGGCAGGCAATCGACGCATCGGACTTGTCGGTGGCCAGGCCGACCGCGCCGCTGATGCCACCGGTCTTGGCCCGCGAGACGAAGCAGGTGACGCCGTCCACCAGCGGGTCGTCGTAGGCTTCGATGACGATCTTGTGGTTCGGGCCGATCAGCTTGAAGGCGGTGCTGACTTCGCCGATGGTTTCGGCGCGGACGGGTGAGGCCACGGCCGCCGCCAGCACGAGGCTGGACACGAGACCGCGGGCGAGGAAGGAAGTGGGTTTCTGCATGGGGCGAGATGATGAACGAAAATCGTGACGCCATGCACGCCCACCCCAAAGCCCCCGCTCCACCCGCCGCGCTCGCTGCGCCAACCGTCCTCATCAGCGAAGTCGGTCCCCGCGACGGCCTGCAGAGCGTGCAAGCCGTGATGCCCACCGCGCACAAGCTCGCCTGGATCGACGCGCTGCACGCCAGCGGTCTGCGGGAAATCGAGGTTGGCTCGTTCGTGCCCGCCCGCACGCTGCCGCAGATGGCCGATGTCGCCGAGGTGGTGCGCCACGCGATCGCCCTGCCCGGCTGGACGGTAATGGCGCTGGTGCCGAACGTGCGGGGCGCGGAGGCGGCACTGGCGGCCGGCGTCCACAAGCTGACCCTCCCCGTCTCGGCCAGCGAGGCGCATTCGCTCGCCAACGTGCGCCGCAGCCGGG
>JBEANV010000417.1:0-5911 GCA_041165285.1 Pseudomonadota bacterium
CGCTCTGCACCGCGTCGAACAGGTCGCCCTGGTAGAGCGAGTCGATCAGGTGGGCGATGACCTCGGTGTCGGTCTGGCTGGTGAACTCGTAGCCGCGGGCCTTGAGTTCGGCGCGCAGTTCATCGTGGTTCTCGATGATGCCGTTGTGGACCAGCGCGATGCGGCCGGCCTTGGCGCTCTTGGCATCCTGGCCGGTGCCGTGCGAGAAGTGCGGGTGGGCGTTGTGGACGGCCGGCACGCCGTGGGTGGCCCAGCGGGTGTGGGCGATGCCGACGAGACCTTCGATGCCGTCCTGCAGCACCTGCGCGTCCAGCTCGGTCACCCGCGACGTGCTGCGCGAGCGGCGCAGTTGCCCGCCTTGGTGGACCGCCACGCCGCAGGAGTCATAGCCGCGGTATTCGAGGCGCTGCAGACCCTGGAGCAGGATGGGGACGATGTTGCGCTGGCTGACGGCGCCGACGATTCCGCACATGGTGGACTTCCCTGGTGAATGAAGCAGATGAAGCGAATGAAGACAGGCGCCGATCGTAGCGAGCTTGTCGTGCAATGAATGAGCAAAAAATTATCGATTCAGACGAATTCCTTCGTCATCCATTAAGATTGCAATGAACCGCCATTCGATGGAATTATTCGGAGATTTATTGCATGACACCCCGCGAAGCAATGTCACTGGACGCGATCGACTTGCGACTTCTGGACGAGCTGCAACGTGACGCCGCGCGCTCGAACCAGGCGCTGGCCGATGCGGTCCACGTCTCGGCCGCCACCGCGCTGCGCCGCATCAAGCGCATGGCGGACGCGGGCGTGATCGAACGCACGGTGGCCGTGCTGTCGCCCGAGGCGCTGGGCCACGGGCTGACGGCCATCGCCGAGGTGACGCTCGACACGCAGTCGGTCGAGAGGTTGTCGGCATTCGAGGCCCGCGCTGTAGCGGATGCGGCCGTGCAGCAGTGCTACCGCACGCAAGGCGGGCCGGACTTCGTGCTGATCGCGCAGGTGGCGGACATGCCGGCCTACCAGGCGCTGGCGCAGCGGCTGTTCACCAGCGACGCCAACGTGCGCAATGTGCGCTGCTTCTTCAGCGTCCACCGGGCCAAGTGCGGGCTGCAGATCGCGCTGCCGAAGCCGGTCAGTCCTGGCGCAACAGGCGCTTGAGCCAAGACTTTGGCGCGGCCCGCTCACGGGCGAGCCAGGCATCGTAGACCGCCCGCCGCGCCGGATCACCGAGCACGGCGCAGGCGAGGCGGTGGTCCTCGGCGCGCCGCGTATCGGTGCGATCTGCAGGCAGATCACGGCGTTCGAGCGGTGTCAGCGGCGGCGGCAAGGTCGGCTCGATCCGCATCCAGGCGATCTGCAGCTCCGTCACGGTGCAGTCCTCGGGCAGGCCGAGGCACTGGTAGTGGGTCGGCTCGATCGGCAGGACACCGCTCACGGGTGGCTCACTTCTTGGGTGCTTTCACCGGGCGGGTCCAGCCGCTGAGGCTGGTCTGGCGGCCACGGGCGACGGCGAGCTGACCGGCGGCGACGTCCTTGCTGATGGTCGAGCCAGCGCCGACCGTGGCGCCCGCACCGACCGTGACCGGCGCCACCAGCACGCAGTTGGAGCCGATGTGAACGTCGGCCTCGATGGTGGTGCGGTGCTTGTTGGCGCCGTCGTAGTTGGCGGTGATGCTGCCGGCGCCGTAGTTGACGCGCTCGCCGACGATGGCGTCGCCCAGGTAGGCAAGGTGGTTGGCCTTGGCGCCGCGGGCCATCGTCGAGTTCTTGACCTCGACGAAGTTGCCGATGTGGACCTCGTCTCCCAGCTTCGCACCGGGGCGCAGGTGCCCAGATCGTGACGCCCAGCGCCTCGCCGTCGATGTGCGTGAAGGGCTGCAGCACCGTGCCGGCGCCGATGGTGGCGTTGCGGATGCAGCAGTTGGCGCCGATGGTCACGTCGTCACCGAGCATCACCGTGCCGTCGAAGACGCAGTTGACGTCGATCGACACGTCGCGGCCGCAGACCAGCGTGCCGCGCAGGTCGAAGCGCGCTGGATCCATCATGCGCACACCGGCTTCGAGCAGCACCTCGGCCTGCTGCGCCTGGAAGCGGCGCTCCAGTTGCGCGAGCTGCAGCGGGCTGTTGACGCCGAGCACCTCGGTCTCGCTGGACGCGCGCGTGGCCACCACCGGCACGCCATCGGCGACCGCCATCGCGACGATGTCGGTCAGGTAGTACTCCTTCTGGGCGTTGTCGTTCTTCAGGTTGGCCAACCAGCGCTTCAGGTGGGCGGTGGGCGCGGCCATCATGCCGGTGTAGCCCTCGCGGATGGCGCGCTGCGCGGGCGTGGCGTCCTTGTGCTCGACGATGGCGCGGACCTGCTCGCCTTCGCGCACGATGCGGCCATAGCCGGTCGGGTCGTCAAGATCCACGGTCAGCAGCACGAGTTGCTCGCCGCCGCAGGCGTCGATGAGCGCCTGCGCGGTCTCTGCGCGGATCAGCGGCACGTCGCCATTGAGGATCAGCGTGGTGCCAGCCTCGGGCAGCTCGGGAACGGCCTGCTGCACGGCGTGGCCGGTGCCGAGCTGAGGCTCCTGGCGCACGAAGGCCAGCGGCGCGCCGGGCAACGCGGCGCGCATTGTGCTTTCGACCAGTTCGGCGCCATGGCCGGTGACGGTGATCAGCCGTTCAGCGCCGAGGCCTGCGCCCATCTGCAAGACGTGCTGCAATAGCGGGCGACCTGCGAGCGTATGCAGTACCTTGGGGCGGGCGGATTTCATCCGCGTGCCCTTGCCAGCGGCCATGATCACAACGTCGAGCAACATGCACAGATCCTCTCTACAGCGTGTTCCGAATGTTCGGGAATCCCTGATTATCGGGAACGGCGTGACAAGGCGACGAACAGGGCGGCTTAACAGGTGGTGGCGGACCGTGTCGCTTTTGTCGGTTTTGACGCTGCTGGCGGCGTGCAGCACGCTGCGCATGGGCTACAGCCAGGCCGACACGATCGCCTACTGGTGGCTCGACCGCTACCTCGATTTCAGTGCGGCGCAAACCCCACAAGTCCGCCAGGCGCTCACCCAGTGGCAGACCTGGCACCGCACCCGCCAGCTCCCCGAGGACACCGCCCTGCTCGAACAGGCCGCGCAGGAAGCCAACGCGGACGCCGCCCCCGCGCAGGCATGTCGCTGGTGGAAAGCCGTGCAGGCCCGCCAGGAAACCTACCTGAATGCGCTGATCGAGCCGATGGCCGACACACTCGGCAGCCTCGACGACACCCAGTTCAAGCACCTGCAGACCCGACTCGACACCAGCAACCGCGAGTGGCGCGACACCTACCTGCGCGGCGACAACGACCAGCGCCACCGCGCCTCGGCCGAGCGCCTGACCGACCGGGCCGAAACGCTCTACGGCCGCATCGACAGCGCACAGCGCCGCTTCATTTCCGAACGTCTGCGCAGCTCGCCATGGGATCCGCACCGCTGGCAGCAGGAGCGCCAGCGCCAGCAGCAGGAGATGGTGGCCACCTTGCGCGCCGTTGCCCAGCCGGGGCTCGACAAGGCGCAGCGCGTCACCCTGCTGCGCACCTGGGTGGGCTACACCGTGCGCCCGAGCGACGAGGCGGCGCGACAGTACCGCGAGCAGCTCGTGCGCTTCCAGTGCGAACTGGCCGCGGACCTGCACAACCGCACCACGCCCGAACAGCGCCAGCACGCGGTCGAGCGCCTGCAGGGCTGGTCGGCAGACCTGCGCAGCGCCGCCAGTGCTATGGCAACTGCACGGTGACGTGGCGCGTGCCGGCCTGCAGATCGGGGAACCCGCTCAGGCCGGCATCGAAGAGCAGCGGCAGGTAGTCCGCACTGGAATAGCGGGCCTCGTGCTGCACACGGATCTCGACCAGATTCTCGCGGCGGACGCGGTCAATGAAGAGCATCTGCACCTGCTGGCGGTCGTAGGTCGCGGACTCGCCGAAGGTTCCGCCTATGCCGAAGCCCCCCCGGCGCATGCCGATGCCCACCCCGACACCCACCGTGGCGTGGGCCCGCCGATCGGGTGGCGGCGGCTCCAGCACGCCCCGCGGCCCCCACGGCCCGGAATCGGCAAAAGGACTGAGCACCCGAGAGCGGCTCCAGCCCAGCTGCACCAGCACATCGGCCCGCGCCGAGCTGTCGGCAACAACGAACCCGGTGCGCTGCAGGGCCTGTGCCGCGGCGGCTTCGAGCTGCACCTGCTCCGGGCTACCGGCGGCCTGTGAAGGCAGCCGGTCGAAGGCGTAGCGACCGGGCGCACGCTTCTGGGGCCAGGCACCGAAGGTGACCACATCGACGCCGATCTGCTTGAGCGCTGCACAGCCGGGCAGCCACGCGGCGGCGGCCAGCGCCGTGAGTCCCAGCGCCCAGCGGCGGCGGTCAGTGCGGAACACATCGGGAACCATTGGCATCGCAGTCTCCTGAACAACAGCGCAGAACAGAACGGAACGGGTCAATCGCCCCCGAAGCCACGCAACCCTGCCAGCGAGATGCTGGCAGGTGCGCTCGGTGTGGCGCAGGCGTCTGCGTCGTCTTCGTCAAACGCCTTGTCGCCCTGCGGGTTGACTGCGCCGGTCGGCTGGATCGTCTCGAACGGAAAGAGCGCCCGGTCCATCAGGTGCGAGGGCACGACATTGGCAAAGGCGCGGTGCATGCTGTCGATGCGGCCAGGGTGCTGCTTGTCCCATTCCTGGAGCATGCGCTTGATCTGCACACGCTGCAGGTTCTCCTGCGAGCCACACAGCGTGCAAGGAATGATGGGGAATTCGCGGTGCGCGGCCCAGCGCTCCAGATCGGTCTCGGCGACCAGCGCCAGCGGGCGGATCACGGTGTGGCGGCCGTCGTCGCTGACCAGCTTGGGTGACATGCCCTTGAGCTTGCCGCCGAAGAACATGTTCAGGAAGACGGTGCCAAGGAAGTCGTCGCGGTGGTGGCCCAGTGCGATCTTGGTGGCACCCAGCTCGTCGGCCACCCGGTACAGGATGCCGCGCCGCAGCCGCGAGCACAGGCTGCACATCGTGGCGCCCTCGGGAATCAGGCGCTTGACGACGGAGTAGGTGTCCTGGTTCTCGATGTGGAACTCGACACCGAGCCGCGTCAGGTAGTCCGGCAGGATGTGCGCCGGGAAACCGGGCTGCTTCTGGTCGAGGTTGACCGCGACGATGGAAAACTGGACCGGGGCGCGCTGCTGCAGGTTGAGCAGGATGTCGAGCAGCCCGTAACTGTCCTTGCCGCCCGAGAGGCAGACCATGACGCGGTCGCCGTCCTCGATCATCGCGTACTCGCTGATCGCCTGGCCGACGAGGCGGTGCAGGCGCTTGGAGAGCTTGTGGGTCTCGACGGAGGTGCGGCGCTCGGCGGGAGGATGCGGATTTACCATTGCCCGGTCTCCACCCGGATCGCCACTTCGCAGTCGTCGAAGATCTCCAGCTTGGCGATGCGCACCCGCACGCCGAGCACGCCCGGCAGGTCCATCAGCCGCGCCGCGACCTTGCCGATGAGGCTCTCCAGCAGGTTGACGTGCTGGGCGCGGCACTCGTCGATGATGATCGTCCGCACGCGGCGGTAGTCGAGGACGTGGAACAGGTCGTCGTCCGGCGGCGTGAGGAGCTGGGTGCCGAGGTTGAGTTCCGCGTCCACGGCGATGGGCTGCGGGGCGGTTTTCTCGTGGTCGAGGATGCCGAGGCTGGCGTCGAAGCGCAGGCCGGTGAGGGTCAGGATCTGGGTGCCGCGGGTGGTGGACATGGGGGGACTGGCTACCTTTCTACAATCGGCCGGTGAACACCGCCTCAATCCCCAGTGTAGCCAGCGACCCGCTGCCCGCCCTCATCGCCGCCGAGATCCGCCGCTGCGGCGGCTGGATCGGCTTCGAGCGCTTCATGGCGATGGCGCTGTACCAGCC
>JBEANV010000418.1:0-2959 GCA_041165285.1 Pseudomonadota bacterium
GGGAGGCTTTCATGGGGCGGGCAGCAGACTCTGGACAGACTGGGGAGATATCACTGTTCTTGTCGGGTGATACGCGGGGTTGCGATCACCAAGCCCAGTGCAATAATGAATTCAACGTGAAAATTGGGGTCTGATTATGCTTGACCGTGAAGGCTTCCGGCCCAACGTCGGCATCGTCCTGCTCAACCAGCGGAACCAGGTGTTCTGGGGCAAACGCATACGCACCCATTCCTGGCAGTTTCCGCAAGGCGGCATCAAGTATGGTGAATCGCCGGAGCAGGCGATGTTCCGAGAACTCCACGAAGAGGTGGGGCTGTTTCCCGAGCATGTGCGCATCCTGGCGCGCACACGCGATTGGCTGCGCTACGAGGTACCCGAGCACTTCATCCGCCGTGACGCACGGGGACATTACCGAGGACAGAAACAGATCTGGTTCCTGCTGCAACTGACCGGCCGCGACAGCGACATGAACCTGCGTGCATCCACGCATCCGGAGTTCGACGCCTGGCGCTGGCACGACTACTGGGTGCCGCTGGACGTGGTGATCGAGTTCAAGCGCGACGTCTACCAGATGGCGCTCACGGAACTTGCGCGCTTTTTGCCCCCGCGTCCGAGCGGTCACGTCAACCGCTTCTTGCGCAGTGGCATGCGGGCGCAGCGCCGCGACGATCTGGACGGGGGTGACGATGGTTTCGAGGAACACCCGCACGCACTGGACAGCCTGGGCACCCTGCCCGCCGACCTGAGCGAGCCACCGCGGGCAGAGCCAGAGGGTCTGGTCGTCAAGCTCTCAGGCAGCGCCTGACAACTCCACCGCGCGGGGCAGCCAGCGCAGCGCAGCCTCCGCGCTCACCGGCCGGCTGAACAGGAAACCCTGTGCCACCATGCACCCCAGCTCGCGCAGCAGCGCGAGCTGCCCGCGGGTCTCCACCCCCTCGACCACGACACCGAGATCCAACGCCCGCGACAGATTCAGGATCGAGCGCAGCACCTCCAGATCGCGTGTCGAGTGCTCCAGATCGGTGATGAAGCTGCGGTCGATCTTCAGCTCGTCGAGCGGATACCGCCGCAGGCAAGACAGCGAGGAGTGGCCCGTGCCGAAATCATCGATCGACACCCGCAGTCCCGCCTGCTTGAGCTGGCGCAGCTGCTGGTGCGCACTCTCGGGATCGGCCATGAGCGCGCTCTCCGTCAGCTCGATGACAAAACGTGCCGGATCCAGACCGTGTTCGGCCAGCAGCTGGGCCATCAGCCCAGCCAGCCCAGGATGGCGGAACTGTGCCGCCGAGACATTGATCGACAGGCGCGGCACCTGGTAGCCCGCCGCCTGCCAGGCCACCACTTGCCGGCAGGCCTCACGCGCCACCCACAGCCCGATGCCGTCGATCAGGCCGTTTTTCTCGGCCATCGGGATGAAGGCGGCCGGCATCAGCCAGGCGCCGCCCGGACGCTGCCAGCGCACCAGCGGCTCGACGCCGACCACCTCGCCCGTCACGACATCCACCTGCGGCTGGTAGAGCAGGCGCAGCTCATCACGCTCGATCGCCCAGCGCAGTCCCATCTCCAGGTGCAGCTGCTGGTCCATCGCGGCCTTCAGCTCGCTGGTGTAGAAGTGGTAGGTGCGCTTGCCCTTGGCCTTGGCGGCGTACATCGCCACGTCGGCCACCTGCAGCAGCGTGGCGCTGTCGCGGCCGTTCGCCGGGTACATGCCGATACCCAGGCTGGCGCCGACATAAAGCACCCGGTCCGACATCGCCAGCGGCGCGCCCAGCAGCTCGACCACGCGCCGCGCCAGGCCCTCGGTTTCAGCCGTGCCCGTGTGCTCGATCAGCACGGCGAACTCATCGCCGCCCAGGCGCGCCACCGTGTCGCAGCTGCGCAGGCAGTCACGCAGGCGCTGCGCGATCACCTGCAGCAACTCGTCTCCGATCGCATGGCCGAGCGTGTCATTGATGAGCTTGAACTCGTCCAGATCGACGAACATCACCGCCAGCTGCTCCTTGCGCTCGGCGGCGCGACCGATCGCCTGGCGCACCCGGTCGTTGAACAGAAAGCGGTTGGGCAGCCCGGTCAGTTCGTCGTGCGTCGCCAGGTACTCGATGCGGCGCTGCGAGGCGTCGTAGCGGCCGGGGTCGCTGTAGACCCCGATGTAGTGCTGCACGGCGCCCTGCTCGTCCGGAACCGCGTTGATCGACAGGAACGCCAGGCGCATCTGCCCGTCACGGTGGCGGTTCCATATCTCGCCCTGCCACCAGCCGCGGCTGGCCAGGGAGCGACGGATGTCCTCGAAAAACACCGTCGGATGCTGCCCCGACGCAAGCATTGCCGTGCGCTGGCCCACCACCTCACTGCTGGCATAGCCGGTGTCGCGCTCGAAGGCAGCGTTCACCACCTGGATCACATGGTCCGCATCGGTGATGACCACGCTCTCGCCCGTGCGGTCGAACAGCCGGGCGGCCAGACGCATCTGGGTTTCGGCCTGCCGCTGCTGGGTGACATCGCGCAGCACCCACACATGGCCCATCGACTCGCCACCCGCCCGCAGCGGGATGAAATCGCGCATGGCGGTGCGTCCGCCATGCAGATGGACTTCTTCGCCATAGACCGCGTCAGCGGCCTGGGCCATCTCGAACAGGCGCTCAGCCGCACCCGGATCGGCATAGGCACCACGCAGCAGCGGCAGCATCTCGCGGGCACGCAGGCCGCGCAGCGATTCGGGCGGCCGGGTCAGGCGAAACAGGTTGCAGAACGCCTGATTGGCGAATTCGACCGCACATTGGCTGTCCAGCACCAGCAGGCCCGAATGGAGGTTGTCGAGGATGGCATAGAGCCGGGCTTCGTCAATGGCCCCGCCAGGCGGGGGCAGCACAAGGCAAGCGAGGTTCTCGGAATCGGACATGCAGTGGATCGGCTGAGCGGCGGGCGACTGGCAGTGGTGGACACGGGACGGTGGCGTACT
>JBEANV010000419.1:0-8506 GCA_041165285.1 Pseudomonadota bacterium
GCTCCCGGCGCCGACCAGCACGTCCCCTTGGGCGACCACGCTGCCGTCTACCTGCACGCCAGGTCCGAGGCCGAGGTCACCGTACGCCTTCAGACTGCCGCGGGCGTGACAGCGCGCGCCCAGCTCCAGATCGCCCTGGCAGACCAGATCGCCGCCCCACTGCCGGTAGGGCGGTGTCTTCAGGTCGGCACTGGCCAGCCCGCGACCCGACACCGGATTCCAGCGCACGGCCGCGCCGAGGCCGGATTCGTCCATCGGGTCCAGGTCTTCATCCTGGAGGCCACCGACGCTCAGCATGCGCTGACCGGACCAGACCGTGCCATGGACGATCACCCCCTTGCCGATCTCGACCCGTGGCGCGCGCACGGTGGCGTGCGCACCCGGCACACCCACCACACAGCCCGCGCCCAGCACCACCAGCGTCTCCGACACGATCGAGGCCTGCACTTCGGTGCCTGCGGCAAGGTAGATCTCGCCCGGTGCCACCAGTCCGCCGTGGATGCGGCAGCCCGCGCCAAGGTTCAGCGACCCTGCGGCCCGCAGGCTGCCTTCGGCTTCGCAGCCTTCGCCCAGCGACAGGTGGCTGTCGCCGACCAGATCACCACGCCAGCGCCGCAGCGGCGGTACCTGCAGCGCACTCGGCACCCGGCCTGTCCCGCTGACAGCGTCCCAGAGCACTCCTTCGGACGCACCGATGGACCAGCGGCCATCGGGCGGAATGCTCCAGTCTGCCGGCACCTGGCCGGTGAAGCGGATCGCCGGCGCATGCAGCAGCGAGAAGCTCACCTCGCGTCCCAGCATCAGCACCTGCGTGGCGCTGATGCGGGCAGGGAGCTGGCAGTGGTCGCCGATCGACTGGCTGTGGGCGTGGGCCCAGCGGATGACCCGGGTGTGTGGCGCCAGTGACAGTTGCGTGCTGCTGAGCAGTGCGCGGTAAGTGCGGCCGACGGCGGTCCGCAATGCACCGCGGGCCGACATTTCAGCCAGACAGTGCAGCCGCTCGGGCAGCACGCAGTCACCATCGGTGTGCCAGATGCGCCGGGTGCGGCCGGTGCGCACTTCCTGCTCGTTGAGCGGCCACGGGGCATGGATGGCATTGGCCGGCAGGTGAACCAGCGGCACGCCACCCAGCTCGATCTGGCCCTTGTCGAGTGCCGGCCCGATCAGGCTGCTGAAGCGCTGTGCGAGGTACTCGGGCTCCAGTGCGTCGGTTTCGTCGATGGGCAGCGGCGTCACGTCGGTCGGCTTCCACCACTCGCGGAAGGCCGGCACCAGCGGCAGCAGCACGACCAGCAGCGTCAGCGCGGTCAGCAGCAGGGCGGTCTTCATCATGCCTGCGCCCCTGGTTTCGGCGCTGCGGTGCGGTAGCGGATGGTCTTGTCCCAGTGGAATTTGGGCGTGCCGATGCGGTCGAGCACCATCTGCTCCAGCGCGCCCCGCGAGATGGCCACCGCGCTGACGATGAAGCCCAGCCAATTGAACGCCAGCAGCCGGATGCGGTTGTGTGAACGGTCCATGTGCGTGGCCGCGGCGATCTCGAAGAAGGCGGCGAAGTTGCCCAAAGCGCTGTGTGTCATGAAGGCCATCAGCATCAGCGCCGGTGCGATCCACTGCACCGCCACCGTGAAGTACAGCAGCAGGCTCACCACCCAGCCGATGACCAGCACCGGCGCCATGATGTAGACGCCCAGCAGCAGCGCGCCGTCGATGCGCTCGCGCCAGCTCAGGTCCGGCTGGCGCAGCAGGGCGGCGGTGTGGCGCCACATGGCCTGGTTGTGGCCTTTGGCCCAGCGCTTGATCTGGCGTGTACGCACGGACCAGTTCTGCGGCACCTCCTCGTAGCACTCGGCGCGGTTCTGGTAGATGGTCTTCCAGCTGCCCAGCAACAGGCGGTAGGTAAGGTCGGTGTCCTCGGCCAGCACGTCGTCGTGCCAGCCACCGACCGCGTGCAGCGCTGACAACCGGATGCCGCCCACCGTTCCGCCGTACTGCGGCACGAGGCTCAGGTTCATCCGCGCCTGCTGATCGACCTGGTAGCCGCCCGAGCGTTCCAGATCGAGCAACCGCGTCAGCAGGTTGGCGCCGCAGTTCTGCGGCACCACCCGGCCCATCACCGCGCCGACCTCCGGGTCGAAGAACGGCGCCATCAGCCGGCGGATCAGCCCGCGCGAGGGCAGGTAATCCGCATCGAAAACGATGATGAAGTCGGTGTCCACCGTTTCGGTGGCGTCCTTCAGTGCCGCCGCCTTGCCGGGCTTGCCGTCGGTGCGATGGAAGGGCCGAATGCGGCCGGGAAAGCGGGTGACGACGTCGTCGATGATCTCTCGGGTGCGGTCCTTGGACCGGTCGTTCACCGGCACCACGAGCATGCGGTCAACCGGGTAGTCCACGCTCATCAGGTTGACCAGGCAGTCCTCGATCACCGCCTCTTCGTTGTGGGCGGCCACGAAGATCGTCACACGCGGCCAGTCGGCACTGACGATGCTGGCGTAGGGGTGGCGCTGGTCGCCGAACAACCGGTTCAGCGAGAACCAGTAGTGGCGGAAGGTGTAGGCCCCCAGCAGCACGACGATGGTCAGCATCACCGCCATCAATGCCCAGGCCCAGGCGGGGCCGAGCGGACTTTCCAGCGATACGCTCAGCCACGGCGCCGTGTCCGCTGCCTGTACGCTGCCCGCCAGCAAAAGCAGCGCTGTGCCGTGCGAGCCACATCGGTACAGGGGGATCAAGGCGCGGGAGTGGGTGGGCAACATGGGGGCAGTTCGGGGGTATCTGAAAGGGTCGGCCGCCGGTGTTTTGTGGTTCTGATGGCGTCTATTTGTAAGAATAACTCTAAATGTGTGACTTTTTGTGTGTTCTTGAAACCTTCTTAAGGTGGCAATCGCACCCTTTGCGTCGTTCTCTGCAGGTGAACAACCGAGTCGATGCGGGTGTGCCGTCTTGACAAGTTCCTGCAACCATGCAGTAGAAGGCACTGCCTTCAGGTTTCACCGAACCAGCCGATGACCCGGTACCGTGCAGCACGGATGAGGAAGTTCTTGAGCAGCAGAACAAACAGACAGCAGGGACATGGCGTACCCGGCGATGCCCGGATGAGCCGGTGGCTGGGCCGTGGGCTGGTCGTGCTGGGCTGCCTGACCACGCTGGTCGCCTGGAGTTCGGTCGCCGGGCGGCTGGCCGCGGACGCGCAGGTCCGCTTCGCCGCTTTCAGCGAGGCCAAGGAGCTGCTGTTCGACCGCCATGTGACCCGACTGGTCGACGTGGCGCGCAGTTTCCAGGGCCTGTTCCTGGCCAGCGAGGACGTGTCCCGGGAAGAGTTCAAGACGCACTACGACATCCTTCAGGTGCAGAACAATCTTCCGGAGGTGGTGTCGGTGCGGCTGGACTTGTGGCGCGCCGCAGACCGGCGTCTCTCGACGCTCTACCGCGAGCCTGCCGACGGTGGCCCGCGCACCGATCCGGCGGTCGATGCGGCCCGCGCGCAGTGGATCGAAGCCTCGCGGGACAGCAATTTCTGCACCCTCACGCCGCCCTACGTGTTGCCCGAGGGGTTTGTCGGTGTGGACATCGGCGTACCCATCTATCGACAGACGGGCGGTCAAGGCGATCCGGGCTCGGTCGAGCGGCGCCGCCTTGCATTCCTGGGGCAGATCAATGTGTCCATCGATCTGGGTCGGGTCATTGCCTCCGTGATGCCGGAAGGGGTCACCCTGCCGTACCGGGTGCGGGTGAGCGACATCGGGACGGTCGAGGGTGTTGGACAGCCTGAGATCGCCCTCTATGACAGTGGTGCTCCACTGGAACAGGACGCGGTGCCATGGTTCGCAGCGCTGACCGAGTCAGCGCCGGACCGCCGCTACGTGATCGAGGTCGGGCAGCGCCTGTGGGTGCTCTCGATCCACCAGCAAGCGGCCCTGTACCTGCTCCGCACGGAGGCGCTGCTGGTGTTGCTGTCTGGCGCGCTGGCCACGCTGGTGCTGGCCATGACGCTGCGGCAGCTGCAGCGCCGGGCGGATCGGTCGGCCGAAGCGGTCCGCGCCCTGGACCAGCAGGCGGAGTTCGACGACGCCCGTCTGCGCGGCGTGATCGACCAGAGCACCGAAGGCATCATCACCTTCGATGCGGACGGTGTGCTGCTGGCCGCCAACCCGGCTGCGCTGGCCATGTTCCGGCGGGCTGCGCTGGCAGGGCATTCGCTGTTCGACCTGATCGACCCGACCGACCAGATCCCGCTGCGCAAGCACCTGTCCCGGCTGGCGGAAGGCGGAGCGAATGTCACCGGTGCGCGCATCGAGGTGCGGGCCTTGCGGCTGGACGGCGCCGTGTTTCCGCTGTCACTCGCCTGTCGGCCGCTGGTGACGGTGGCGCCGGGGGGCGAGTGGCTGGGGATGCTGCGTGATCTGAGTGCCGGCCTGCGCGCCGCGGAGGCCATGCGCAAGCTGGCCCAGCACGATGCGTTGACCGGCCTGATCAACCGCGAGGCGTTCCAGAAGCGTCTGGCACAGGCGCTGGACAAGCGGCGCGCCAGTGCGGAGTCGGGCGTGCCACTCCCGCTGGCGATGATGATCATCGACCTGGACCGCTTCAAGAAGATCAACGAGACGCTGGGCCATCTGGTCGGCGACCGGGTGCTGCTCGAAATTGCGGCGCGCCTGCGCAGTGCGCTGGACGAGGAAGTTACCCTTGCGCGTCTGGGCGGCGACGAGTTCGCTGTGCTGCTGCTGGAGCCGGGCGCACTGGCCCGCATGGAGGCCGTCGCACGCCGCGTCCTCAAGCTGCTGTCGGAGCCGCTGGAGGTGGACGGGCACCGCCTGCGCGTCAGCGGCAGCATCGGCATCACCGGTCTGGAGGCCGATGACGCCCTGGACGAGGTCGATGGCGTCGCGCTGATGAGCCAGGCCGATTCGGCCATGTATGTTGCCAAGAACGCCGGACGCAGCCAGCTGCATGTCCACCACCGCGAGGACCGGCAGCACTCACCGGCGCAACTTCAACTCGAAGTCGATCTGCACCGCGCCCTGGAGCGCAAGGAGCTGGAGCTGTACTTCCAGCCCCAGTTCGACTGCCGTACCCGCACGCTGGTCGGCGCCGAGGCGCTGCTGCGCTGGCACCACCACAGCCAGGGCATGGTCTCGCCGGTCGACTTCATCCCCATCGCGGAAGAGTCCGGCCTGATCGTGCCGATCGGCCGCTGGGTGCTGGACGAGGCTTGCCGCCATGCACGCACCTGGCACGACGTGACCGGCCGACCGCTGTCGGTGGCGGTGAACCTGTCGAGTCGGCAGATGGCGGACGACGACATCGTGAGCGCCGTGCGCGAGTCGCTGGCGCGGCATGCGCTGGCCTCGGAGTTGCTGGAGCTGGAGATCACCGAGAGTGCGGCTGTCACCGACACCGAGCAGGCCCGCGGGCTGCTGAACCGGCTGGCGGCGCTGGGGGTCAGCGTCTCGATCGACGATTTCGGGGTGGGGTATTCCAGCCTGTCCTATCTGCGGGATCTGCCGGTGGAGCGGTTCAAGATCGACCGCTCGTTTCTGGTGAACGTGCCGCATGACGCGGGCAGCTCGCGCCTGGTGAGCGCCATGATTTCAATGGCCCGGAGCCTGGAAGTCGGGCTGGTCGCCGAGGGGGTGGAAACCCAGGAGCAGCTCGACTTCCTGGCCGAGCAGCACTGCGATGTGGCCCAGGGATACCTGTTGGGGAAACCGGTTCCGGCACTTGAATTCATGCGCCGATTACGCGAAGAGTGGCTGATTTCGTGAGCCTGTGCGCGCCGTCGCGCACCAAGGTGGTGGAATCCTGAAATGAAAAAACACACGACGCAACAGCGCTGAAACCCTGCGAAACAGGGGGTTACAGCTGTGCATTCTTCGGTATTTGTGCAGCCACAGACGCGCAGCGCCCCCTTGTTCGGGGGGTGTATCTGGTGGCGACAAAGCGCGTGTTCCCGTTACGGTTCAGGCCAGTGGCAACCCTGTATTTTCAAGCACAAATAGCTCAGGCGCTGAGCCACGCAGCCTTGGGTAAACACGGGAACTGGTATGAACAGGAAAATGATCGCGGGAATAATCGCCGCTTCGGTCTCGGTACTCGCGCAGGCCCAGTCGGCCCGGCACGCGGCGACCGTGACACTGGACGGTGACTGGAATCTGCAGGCCGGAGAGGTGTCGAATCAATCCGATGCCGGCATTCTGGTCACGGGAGTGACCTATTCGATGGGGGCGCAGGAAGATGGCGCCGGTGTGTGGGAGGACTACCTGTCCAACGGGACACACGAGGATCGCCTGCCCGGCAGCAGCACGCACTACTCGTCGCAGGTCTGGTCCGGCCTGCAACTGGCGAGCCAGAGCGTCTGGAACTTCGGGGGACTGGATCTGGACCGCATTCTTCAGGCCTCGACCGCCGATGTGGACAGCCAGAACTTGGATTACACCGGCGCCTCGCTGCGCAATGCCTATGTCGAGGTGCGCTTCAGTGACGGCTTCCGCGGCCACGCGCATCTGGCCGAACGGGGCTGGGACGTGACGCAGGTGCTTTGCATCGGGGATGGCGTGATGGCGGTGCCCGAACCCGCGTCTGCCCTGATGCTGGCGACCGGGCTGGGCCTCGTGTCGCGCAGCCGACGGTGGCCGGGCCGCGCCACCTGAGCGGCACAGGCCGGCCCGGGTAGTCAGCCGGCGTTGACGGGTTCGCCCGCGCCGGCCTGCGGCGGCACGCCAGCGTCTGCGGGCGCCGATGGATCCAGCGACGGGGCGCCATCGTCGCGGCCCGGGTTGGTCTTGCGGTTGCGCTTTTCTTCCGTCTTGCGCTTCTTGGCGAGTTCGCGCTGACGTTTTTCGTAGGAATAGTTGGGTGTTGCCATGGCGTGCTCCTGAGCGTGGCGTGGACGGGGCATCCCTGCGGGTCGGCCGGCGCTGCTTCGGCGCCGCGATCCGCGCTAGATGCCGAAAAGTGGCTCGCAGCATAAGGCATCGCTGGCCTGCATCGGTGTCAGAGCGCACAGGCCGCCGAGCGCCGGACCCGCTATCCGGCGGATCGCAAGGAGAATTCGCTGCCGCACTGGCGGTCCGGCGTCCGAGCGCCGACAATCGAAGGTTGTCTTTCCCCAGCATCGAGAGTCCCGCTTTGGCCGCCACCCTGACTGCCCCCACCATGCCCCGCGCCCCCAAAGCCCTGAACGGCTACCGTCCGTACTGGGCCAAGCGGTTTGGTGTGGCCAAGTTCCTGCCGATGAGCCGCGCCGAGATGGAGCAGCTCGGCTGGGATTCCTGCGACATCGTGCTGGTCACGGGCGACGCCTACGTCGATCACCCGAGCTTCGGCATGGCGGTGATCGGGCGGATGCTGGAGGCGCAGGGCTTCCGCGTCGGCATCATCGCCCAGCCCGACTGGCAGAGCGCCGATCCGTTCAAGGCGCTCGGCAAACCGAACCTGTTCTTCGGCGTCACCGCCGGTAACATGGATTCGATGATCAACCGCTACACCGCCGACCGCAAGATCCGCAGCGACGACGCCTACACGCCCGGCGGACTCGGCGGCAAGCGACCGGACCGCAGCTCGCTGGTCTACGCGCAACGCTGCAAGGAAGCGTGGAGCGACGTGCCCATCGTGCTCGGCGGCATCGAAGCCTCGCTGCGCCGCATCGCACACTATGACTACTGGCAGGACAAGGTGCGCCGCTCGATCCTGGTCGATGCCAAGGTGGACCTGCTGCTCTACGGCAACGCCGAGCGCGCCATCGTCGAGATCGCCCACCGCCTGGCCGCGCGCGAGCCGGTCGAGCAGATCACCGACGTGCGCGGCACTGCCTTCATGCGCCGCACCAATGACCCCAGCGCCGAGGGTTGGTTCGAGCTGGATTCGAGCGATGTCGATCTGCCCGGCCGCATCGACTCGCACATCAATCCGTACCAGACCACCTCCGAGCAGGCTGCCGAGCAAGGCACGACCTGCGCCAAGGAGGAGGGTGGCGACACCGGCGCCGCACAAGGCGGGGTGCAGCCGATCCGCTTCATCCCGACCGCGCGCGCCACCGGCCGCCTGCAGATGCCGCCGCGCGAGCGCACCGTCATCCGCCTGCCCGCCTACGAGCAGGTCAAGAGCGACCAGGTCCTTTACGCCCACGCCAACCGCGTGCTGCACCTGGAGACCAACCCCGGCAACGCCCGCGCGCTGGTGCAGCGCCACGGCGAGCGCGACGCCTGGATCAACCCGCCGCCGATCCCGCTGACCACCGAAGAGATGGACCTGGTGTTCGACCTGCCCTACGCGCGCAGCCCGCACCCGGCTTATGCCGACGAGCAAGGCGGCCATGACGGAGCCACCAAGATTCCCGCCTGGGAAATGATCCGCTTCAGTGTCAACATCATGCGTGGCTGCTTTGGCGGCTGCACCTTCTGCTCGATCACCGAGCACGAGGGCCGCATCATCCAGAGCCGCTCCGAGGACTCGGTGATCCGCGAGATCGAGGACATCCGCGACCGCGTCAAGGGCTTCACCGGCGTCA
>JBEANV010000420.1:0-2911 GCA_041165285.1 Pseudomonadota bacterium
CTGGTAGTCGCCGTCCAGCGTGTCCATCATCAGCTTGCGCAGCGCGCCGTCCTTGTCGCGGGCCAGCAGGGAATCCCACTCGCTGCCCCACAAGAGCTTGATGACGTTCCAGCCAGCGCCACGGAACTCGCCTTCGAGTTCCTGGACGATCTTGCCGTTGCCGCGCACCGGACCGTCCAGGCGCTGCAGGTTGCAGTTGATGACGAAGACGAGGTTGTCGAGGTTCTCGCGCGCCGCAAGGCCGATCGCGCCGAGCGACTCGACCTCGTCCATTTCACCGTCGCCGCAGAAGACCCAGACCTTGCGGTTTTCAGTGTTGGCGATGCCGCGGGCGTGCAGGTACTTCAGGAAGCGCGCCTGGTAGATCGCCATCAGCGGGCCGAGGCCCATCGAGACGGTCGGGAACTGCCAGAACTCGGGCATCAGCTTCGGGTGCGGGTAGCTCGACAGGCCCTTGCCATCGACTTCTTGGCGGAAGTTGAGGAGCTGCTCTTCGGTCAGGCGGCCTTCGAGGTAGGCGCGGGCGTAGACACCGGGCGAGACGTGGCCCTGGATGTACAGGCAGTCACCGCCGTGGTTCTCGGATTCGGCGTGCCAGAAGTGGTTGAAGCCGGCGCCGAACATGTGCGCCAGCGAAGCGAACGAACCGATGTGGCCGCCGAGGTCGCCGCCGTCTTCCGGGTTGTGGCGGTTGGCCTTCACGACCATCGCCATCGCGTTCCAGCGCATGTAGGCACGCAAACGCTCCTCGATCTCGATGTTGCCGGGGCAGCGCTCTTCCTGGTCGGTGGGAATGGTGTTCACATAACCCGTGTTGGCCGAGAAAGGCATGTCGATGCTGCTTTCGCGTGCATGTTCCAGCAGCTGTTCCAGCAGCTGGTGGGCGCGCTCACCGCCTTCAGCCTGGATGACCGCCGAGAGGGCATCCAGCCACTCGCGGGTTTCCTGGGGATCGGAATCTGGGTTGGCTGCACCGGGCAAGCCTTGGGGAATTGCAGACATGGTGTCTCCTCGTACTGCAGCGTCAGGGGATAAATCACCGATTCCCAACTGAATCGGCGGTCAGGCGCACCCCTCCATCGGGGTCTGGGGCGGAAGTCTCGCACATCGGGCAAGAGATTTCAAATGGCGCTTAACGATTTCATTATATGAAATACGCAGGGGCGTTTCCGGCAATTCAGCCGCAGGCCTGCCGCAACGATAATTCCCGGATGCCTCTGTCCCTTCCCAACCAACCTCCCGCGCCGGGCGGCCGGTCCCGGCCGCTGCGGCGCCTGTGGTCCTGGTGGCGCCGCCAGTCACCGTCGCGTCAGGATCGCATGGCCACGTTGGCGCCGCTGCTGTCGGTATTGCTCTTCCTGGCCGCCATCATCGCGGCGTTCTGGTACCTGCGCACGGAGGAAATCGACAGGGAAATCGAATCCGTCAAACGTGACGCCGAGCTGGTGCAGCAGCAAATCCGCCTGCGCCTGATCGACAACCAGGAACAGCTCGTCCGCATGGCGCGCGAAGTGGTGACGCACACGATCGATCGGGAACAGTTGCTTGGCCAGGCAGAGGCCCTCGTGCGCGAGCGCCCGGAGATCGTCAGCCTGACGTGGCTGTCGCAGAACCGGCAGGTCGTGGCACGCCACGTGTCCCCCGATCTGGTGGCCGCCATGCCGCGCCTGGGCACGCCCGGCACCAGCGAACGCAGCGAGGATCCGCGCCAGCGCGCCACGCTGGCCGCGTTCACCGACGCGAGCGAGTCGCGGCTGCCGGTGTACTCGCGCCCGTTCCAGCACGCGGAGCGCCTGATCGTCTTCCAGGTGCATGTGCCGCTGATCGACCACGGCAATTTCGCCGGCACGCTGGTGGCTGAATACTCGATCGACGCGCTGCTGCGCTATTTCGTGCCGGCCGAGGTCTCGCGGCGGCGGGTCATCTCGCTACTGGACGCGGAGGACGAGGTGATGGTCAGCACCGTGAGCAGCCAGCCCGGCCGGCCCAGCCCGGGATTGACCTACACCGTGCCGTTCGCGCCGGTGGACCACGGCGTGACGCTGCGCGGCGAGGGCTACCGCACCTCCGTGGGTCTCGTGGGCAACACGCTGTTCTGGATGGTGCTGGCACTGTCGGCGCTGACGCTGTGGATGCTGTTCGGCACCTGGCGCCACATGCGCCGGCGCCTGCAGATCCAGGGCGCGCTGGTGCAGGAAACCAACTTCCGCCGGGCGATGGAAAACTCCATGCTCACCGGCATGCGCGCCATGGACAAGGACGGCCGCATCACCTACGTCAACCCCGCCTTCTGCGCGATGACCGGCTTCACCGAAGCCGATCTGATCGGCCGCATGCCGCCATTTCCGCACTGGCCGCCTGAGCGCATGGAAGAAAGCTCCCGCCTGCTCCAGCAGGAACTGGCCGGCCGCAGCCCCGCTGGCGGGATCGAGGTGCGCGTGCAACGCAAGGACGGCACGCAGTTCGACTCGCGCATGTACGTCTCGCCGCTGATCGATTCGCGCGGCCACCAGACCGGCTGGATGACCTCGATGACCAACATCACCGAGGCCAAGCGCATCCGCGACCAGCTCACCGCCTCGCATGAGCGCTTCACGACCGTGCTCGAAGGGCTGGACGCCGCCGTATCGGTGCTGTCGGTGCAGACCGGCGAGCTGCTGTTCGCCAACCGCACCTACCGGCTCTGGTTCGGCGGCGACGCCCACTGGCACACGCTGCTGGCCGGGCACCCGCCCCAATCGGTGGACGAACTCGGCGACGCAGTGGACGGCATGGGTGGCCTGCCCACCGCCGACCTGGACGATGCGGGCGCAGACGCGCGCGAGGTCTTCATCGACCTGCAGCAGAAGTGGTTCGACGTGCGCGCACGCTACCTGCAATGGACCGACGGCCGGCTGGCGCAGATGCTCAT
>JBEANV010000421.1:0-6212 GCA_041165285.1 Pseudomonadota bacterium
TGGCGCAGGTGCCGCCTCTGCGGGTGATCCGGCGTGACCTGGGCGAGCTGCGGGCAGCGTCGGTGGTGGTGCTGCTGGCCGGGCTGGCCGGCTACGCTGCGCTGCTGATGGTGGTGGCGCAGGATCCGAAGCTCGGGGCCATCGCCGTCGGGGGGTTTGCGCTCGCCTGGGGCGTGTTCGCCGGGGCGGCGTGGCTGGCGGTCCAGGTGCTGCGGCGGGCCGTGCCCGAAGTGGGTGCCCCCCGCTGGCTCACGCTGGCGACGCGGCAACTGAGCGCCCGACCCGCGCTGGCTGTGCTGCAGGTCAGTGCGCTGGCGCTGGGCCTGATGGCGCTGATGCTGCTGGTGCTGCTGCGCACCGATCTGATCTCCAGCTGGCGCGCCGCCACGCCAGCCGATGCGCCGAACCGCTTCGTCATCAACATCCTGCCCGAGCAGGGCGATGCGTTCCGGCAGTCGCTGGCGAATTCGGCGGTCACCCGCTATGACTGGTACCCGATGATCCGCGGCCGGCTGGTGGCCGTGAACGGCCGAGAGGTCGGGCCGTCCAGCTACCCGGATGTGCGCGCACAGCGGCTGGTCGAGCGCGAATTCAACCTCAGCCACAGCGCGGCACTGCCCGGACACAACGAGGTGGTGGCTGGCCAGTGGAAGGCAGAGGAGCCCGACGGACTGAGCGTGGAAGAAGGCCTGGCGAAAACGCTAGGGCTGAAGCTGGGCGACCAGTTGCGCTTCGATATTGCCGGCACGCCGATCGACAGCCGCATCACCAGCCTGCGCAAGGTGGACTGGGGGTCGATGCGGGTGAACTTCTTCGTGATGTTCCCGCGGACGCAGATGCCCGATCTGCCTGCGACCTACATCGCTGCGCTGCGGGCGCCAGCCAAGCCGGGATTCGATGCCGCGCTGGCACGCGATTTCCCGAACATCACGAGCGTGGACGTGTCAGCACAGATCGGCCAGGTGCAGCGGGTGCTGGACCAGGTGATCCGGGCGGTGGAGTTCCTGTTCGGCTTCACGCTGTGCGCGGGGCTGCTGGTGCTGTTCGCTGCCGTGAGCGCCACCCGCGAGGCGCGGGCCCGGGAGTTCGCCCTGCTGAGAGCGATGGGCGCCAGCGGCGTGTTGCTGCGGCAGGTGCAGCGGGCCGAGCTGCTCGGCGTGGGGGCACTGGCCGGACTGCTGGCCTCGGCCGCGGCGTTGGCCGTGGGCTGGGCACTGGCGCAGGAGGTGTTCAATTTCCAGTGGAATCCGCCGCTGTGGGTGCCGCTGTTCGGCTCGGCTGCAGGGGCGCTGCTGGCGCTGGGGGCCGGGTGGTGGGGCCTGCGCGAAGTGCTGCGTCGCCCGGTGAGCGAAACACTGCGGCAGGCCGCTGGCTGAAGCGTGCGCCTCAGCGCCGGCTGACCAGCGTACCCACGTCCAGGATCAGCGCCACCTTGCCATTGCCCAGGATGGTGGCGCCCGACACATCGGGAATGCGCCGGAAGTGGGTCTCCAGGTTCTTGACCACCACCTGCTGCTGGCCAACCAGCTCATCGACCAGCAAGGCTGCGCGCATGCCCTCCGATTCGACGATGACCATGATCCCCGGCGGCGCCTGCCCCTCGGCCAGAGGTGAACCCAGCATCTCGGCCAGATCGACCACCGGCAGGTAGTCCTCGCGCACCTTGGCGACCCGGCCACCACCGCCCAGCGAGCGGATCGTGTCGGGGCCGACCAGATCACTCTCGACCACGGAGGCCATCGGCAGGATGTAGACCTCGTCGCGCACCGCCACGCTCATGCCGTCCATGATGGCCAGCGTCAGCGGCAGGCGCACCTTGACGCTCATCCCGCAACCCGGCGCCGAGTCGATCTCGACCCGCCCGCCCAGCCCGGTGATGTTCTTCTTCACCACGTCCATGCCGACACCACGGCCGGACACGTCGGTGACGACATCCGCGGTCGAGAATCCCGGCTCGAAGATCAGGTTCCAGACCTGCGTGTCGGTCAGCGAGTCCGGCGCCGACAGGCCGCGCTCGCGGGCCTTGGACAGCAGCTTCTCGCGCGACAGCCCCTTGCCGTCGTCCCGCACCTCGATCACGACCGAGCCGCCCTGGTGCCAGGCCGACAGCGTGATCGTGCCGTGCGCGGTCTTGCCGCTCTGGGTGCGGACCTGGGGCAGTTCGATGCCGTGGTCGCAGGAATTGCGCACCAGGTGGGTCAGCGGATCGGTGATCTTCTCGACCAGGCCCTTGTCCAGCTCGGTCGCCTCGCCGATGGTGACCAGCTCGACCTGCTTGCCCAGCTTGCTGGACAGGTCGCGCAGCATGCGCGGAAAGCGGCTGAATACCGCCGACATCGGGATCATGCGGATCGACATCACGGCGTCCTGCAGATCCCGCGAATTGCGCTCCACCAGGCTGATCGACGACAGCAGCGCCTGGTGCGCGACCGGGTCGAGCGCGCGGCTGCTCTGAATCAGCATGGCCTGCGTGATCACCAGCTCGCCCACCAGATTGATGAGCTGGTCGACCTTGTCCACCGACACGCGCAGGGTCGTCGCGTCCACCGATGCGCCCGCACCGCCACCCGCGGCCCGCGGTGCAGCGGAGGCAGAGACCGTCCCCGCGGCCGTGGCCGCCGGTGCGGTCACGGCGGCCTTGACCTCCGCGGGCGATGGCGCACCGGGGTTGCCTTCGTGAAAACCGTAGCCCAGTCCGAGCACGCTCAGATGCACCAGCCGACGCTCGACGTGGAAGCTGAACAGGTCCAGCAGCTCCGAGTCGGTGCAGCCAGTCGTCACGCTGAAGCGGCGCATGCCGTCCACCGGCTCGCCGAAATCGAGCGGACGCATTTCGCCCAGACCCGGTATTTCCTCGAACAGCTCGTGCAGGTGGTTGGCCGCACCCGGGTGGTCGAGCGGCCCGATGCGCACCTCCAGCTCGCGCTGGCCAGCCCCGGGCGGTGTCTTGCCCAACGCGGCCGGCGCCGCCGACCCCGCGGCAGGCACCGGCGCTGCACCAGACACGGGCGTGCCGGTCTGGCGGGCCAGTTGCCGGATGTCGGCCACCAGCGCCTCGGTGGGCGGAGTTTGCGGCGCCTGGCCCTGGCGGAACGAGAGCTGTGCCCACAGGGCATCACCGCCCCGCAGCAGCACGTCGACCATCGGTGGCGTCGGCGACAGCTCGTGGCGGCGCAGCCGGTCGAGCAGCGTCTCCATCTCGTGCGACAGCTCGGCCACTTCAGTGAAGCCGAACGTGGCCGCCCCGCCCTTGATCGAGTGGGCAACACGGAAGATGGCGTTGAGCGTCTCGTCATCGACCGCCGCCGGGTCCAGTGCAAGCAGCAATTGCTCCATGCGCTGGAGATTCTCTGCCGCCTCTTCGAAGAAGGTCTGGTGAAACTGTTGCAGATCGAGGCCGCCGTCGCTGGAACGGGCGGAGCCGCGGTGGTCTTGGGTGGAGTCGGTCATGGCGGGCTCAGCGGATAACCATGCGAAGAACTTCCAGCAGCTTGATCGCGTCAAAGGGTTTGACCAACCAGCCCGTCGCCCCGGCCTCACGCCCGGCCTTCTTCATGTCCTCGCCGGATTCGGTGGTGAGAATGAGGATGGGCGTGGACTGGTATTGCGAAGTCTCGCGCAACTTGCGTGTCAGCGAGGTGCCATCCACGCGCGGCATGTTCTGGTCGGTCAGGATCAGATCGAACGATTGCCGCCCGGCCTTGTCCCAGGCATCGGCACCATCGACCGCCTCAACGACCTGATAGCCGGCACTCTTGAGCGTGAAGGAGACCATCTGCCGCATGGAGGCGGAGTCATCGACTGCGAGGATCAAAGGCATGAATCACTACTCCGACTGGGGCCGGACGCGCCCAAACGACGGGGTGTGCGTCAACTGCCTCGATTTTTCTCAGTACCGGGCCCTGGTGGTGCACGGATCACGCCTCAAAATCCAAGCCAGTTTCCAGGAGACGTCCCATGTACCGCCCGCCTCCACCGCGCCGCCTGCGCATCCTGCACCTTGAAGACTCGGACATGGACCACCAGCTGGTCCTGGTCCACCTGCGCCGCGGCGGTATCGAGGCCACGATGCACCGCGTCGATACCGAAGGTGCCTTTCTCGCAGCACTGGGCCAGAGCTGGGATGCGGTCATCTCGGACTACAACCTGCCCGGTTTCTCCGGGCTGATCGCGCTGGAGCTGCTGCGCGACCGCGACACGCTGCTGCCCTTCATCCTCGTCTCGGGCGAGATCGGCGAGGACACCGCCGTCGAGGCCATGCGCAACGGCGCCTCCGATTACCTGCTCAAGCGCACTCTGGCGCGCCTGGTGCCGGCGCTGCTGCACGCGGTCGAGGTCTGCGAAGGCCAGCGCGCCCGCCAGCGCACCGACGAGGAGCTGGCCCGTTCACGCAAGCGCCTGTCGGAGCTGGCCCAGCACCTGCAGACCAGCATCGAGATGGAGCGCGCCGCCATTGCCCGCGAGGTCCACGACGACGTGGGCGGCTCGCTCACCGCGGTCAAGTTCGACCTGGCCTGGATCGCCCGCCATGCGCCCAACGGCCCGATGGCCGAACGCGCCCAGCAGGCGCTGGAGTCCGTCAACCACGCCATCGAGGCCAGCCAGCGGATCATGCACAACCTGCGCCCCGCCATCCTGGAGCAGGGTCTGGTGGCCGCGCTGCAGTGGATGACGCAGCGCTTCGAGCGCCGCACCGGCATGCGCACCACCTTCCGCACCAGCCACGACCACCTGCGCCTGTCAGCCGGCATTCCACTCGTCGCCTACCGCACGGCCCAGGAAGCACTGACCAACATTTCCAAGCATGCCCAGGCCAACCGCGTCCAGGTCGATCTGACGGTGGCCGCCGGAGTGCTGTCGCTGGAGATCAGCGACAACGGCCGCGGCCTGGCCAACGGCGATCTGGGCAAGGACCATTCGTTCGGAATTCGCGGCTTGCACGAGCGCGCGGACACGGTGGGCGGCTGGATCGACCTGAGCAGCTCGCCGACTGGCACGACCCTGATACTCTCCGTGCCTCTCGACCTGAGCGATGTGGCCTCGCGTCCTGGTGATGCCGAAATCGACCTGCCCTTGACCAGCAGCCCGCATGATCCTTCTACCTGGGGTGCCCTATGACCCGCGTGATTCTCTGTGACGACCATGCCCTGATCCGCCGGGGCATCCGCGACACGCTGGCCGAGCAGCCCGACATGCAGATCGTCGGCGAGGCCGGCGAATATGGCGAACTCCGCACCCTGCTGCGCACCACCACCTGCGACGTGCTGGTGCTGGACATCAACATGCCGGGCCGCAGCGGGCTGGACGTGCTGCACGCGCTCAAGGACGAAGGTTCGCCGATCCGGGTGCTGATCGTGTCCATGTACCCGGAAGACCAGTACGCGCTGCGCGCGCTGCGTGGCGGCGCCTACGGCTACGTCAACAAGGGCGGCGACACGGCGCAGATCGTCACCGCCGTGCGCATGGTCGCGCAGGGCCGCAAGTACATCACCGCCGAGATGGCACAGATGCTGGTCGAGAGCCTGACCACGCCCGCGCCGGAAGCGGCGCACGACAAGCTCTCCGACCGCGAGTTGCAGACGCTGACGATGATCGCGTCGGGCAAACGCCTGTCGGACATCGCCGAACAGCTGTCGCTCAGCCCGAAGACGGTGAGCGTCTACCGGGCGCGGGTGCTGGAGAAACTCAGCCTCACGAACAACTCGGAGCTGACGGTCTACGCGATCCGCAACGCGCTGGTCTGACGCCAGCCAGCGCTCAGATCCGCACCGGAATCCCACGCGCCGCCATCAGCGCCTTGGCCTCGCCGACCGTGTGCTCGCCGTAGTGGAAGATGCTGGCGGCCAGCACCGCGTCCGCACCGCCCTGCTGCACGCCGTCGGCGAGGTGGTCGAGGTTGCCGACACCGCCCGAGGCGATCACCGGCACCGACACGGCATCCGCCACCGCCCGCGTGAGCGCCAGGTCGAAGCCAATCTTGGTGCCGTCGCGGTCCATGCTGGTCAGCAGGATCTCGCCCGCGCCCATCTGGCCATCTGGCGCGCCCAGGCCACGGCGTCGAGGTGCATGTTCTTGCGCCCGCCGTGGGTGTAGACGTCCCAGCCCTCACCACGCGCTTCCAGATCGGCGCCCTGGGGCGCTTGGCATCGATGGCGACCACGATGCATTGCGCGCCGTACTTGTCCGAGGCATCGCGAATGACCTGCGGGTTG
>JBEANV010000422.1:0-8159 GCA_041165285.1 Pseudomonadota bacterium
ACCTGTCCGAGTCGATGGCGCGCGTGCCCGGGCTGGTGGTGGCCAACCGCAACAACTACGCACAGGACTTGCAGATCAGCTCGCGTGGCTTCGGCGCCCGGGCAGGCTTCGGCGTGCGGGGTCTGCGGCTGTACGCGGACGGCATTCCGGCCTCGATGCCTGACGGGCAAGGCCAGGTCGCGCATTTCGACCTCGCCGGCGCCGAGCGGGTCGAGGTGTTGCGCGGGCCGTTCTCGGCGCTGTACGGCAACGCCTCGGGCGGCGTGATCGCGCTGTTCTCGAAGCCGGTGCGCGAGCGGCAGTTCGAGATCGGCGTCGACGCCGGCAGTTTTGGCCTGCGTCAGGGTCGGGTGTCGGTGGCAGCGCCACTGGCGGACGGTTTCGACGTGTCGGCCAGCCTGTCGCGCCTGTCGATCGACGGCTTCCGGCCCCAGAGCGACGCTGACCGCCAGCTCGCCACCGCCCGCCTCGGCTGGACAGGCGACCATGACCGCGTGACCGTCTCGGTCAGTGACCAGAACCAGACCGCCGATGACCCGCTCGGCCTGACCCGTGCCCAATTCGCCGCCAATCCGGACCAGACCACGCCCGAAGCCGCCCAGTACGGCACCCGCAAGGTCATCCGCCAGACCCAGGCCGGCGCCAGCTGGGCGCACCGGTTCACCGATGCAGGCCCGCTGTCGCGCACGCAGGTCACCGGCTACACCGGCTCGCGCGGCGTGATGCAGTTCCTCGCGATTGCACCGGCCACACAGGCCAACGTCCGCCACGGCGGTGGTCTGGTCGATTTCGACCGGCAGTACAACGGCGTCGATGCGCGTGCGCTGTGGCATTGGGACACGCTCGACCTGACCACCGGTGTCAACGTCGAGAAGCAGACCGACGACCGCCGCGGCTACAACAACTACACCGGCACCGCCGCCGCGCCGACGGCGCTGGGCGTGGCCGGCACGCTGCGCCGCAGCGAGACCAACCGCGCGGACACCCGTGAAGCCTACGCACAGGCCGACTGGGCACTCGCCGCCGACTGGCAAGCCAGCCTCGGCGTGCGCAGCGGCCGGGTGCGCATGCGGGTGAAGGATGCCTACCTGAGCAACGGCGATGACTCGGGCGCGCTCGACTACCGCTACACCAACCCCGTGGCCGGCCTGCGCTGGCGCGCCAGCTCCGCGCTGACGCTGCACGCGGCGGCCTCGCGCGGGCACGAGTCGCCCACGCTGGGCGAACTCGCCTACCGCCCGGACGGCACCAGCGGCTTCAACACCGACCTGCAGGCGCAGACCAGCCGCCAGGTCGAACTCGGGGCCAAGTGGCGCGAGGGTGGGCTGGCGCTGGACGCCACCGTGTTCCGCATCGACACCGACCAGGAGATCGGCGTGGCGACCAACGCGGGCGGGCGCTCCTCGTTCCGCAACGTCGGCCGCACCGAACGCTTCGGGGCCGAGTTCGGAGCGGGCTGGCGCGTCATGCCGGGGCTGCGGGCGCAGATGGCCGTGACGCTGCTGCACGCGCAGTACGCCGACGACTTCCGCACCTGCACCGCCATCCCCTGCACGCTGACCGCCGCGACCAACACCACCACTGTCCCCGCCGGCAACCGCATCGCCGGCACGCAGCCCGCCTCCGCCTACGCCGAGCTGGCGTGGACCGCGCCGTGGAGCGCCGACGCTGAAGCCGCCATCGAGTGGCGCGCCCAGGGCCGCACCGCGGTGAACGACACCAACACCGACCACGCCGGCGGCTACGGCCTCTTCAACCTGCGCTACAGCCACCTGTGGCGCGTCGATGAAGCCGGCTCGCTGCAATTGCTGGCCCGCCTGGACAACGTCGCCGGACGGCGTGTCGTCGGCAGCGTCATCGTCAACGATGGCAACGGGCGCTATTTCGAACCCGGTGCGCCCCGCAGCGCGCTGGTGTCGCTGCGTTACCTCCGGCGCTTCTGAACCAGAGATCTGCCATGTCCATGTGCATCCGCCACCTGCTCGCCGCCCTGCTGACGCTCTGGCTGGGTCACGCCACGGCGGCACCGGACCCGTTCGAGGGCGACCCCTACCAGTCGCACCCCTGGGTGGACATGCGCAAGGCGTACCTCGGTGCCGACGCGAAGGCGGTGTTCGACGCGCGGGTGCAGGTGCGCGGCCCGGCGTTCGCGGAAGACCCGATGAACGTGCCGATCACGGTATCGGTGAAAGACCTGCCCGGCGTGGACCGCATCGTCGTACTGGTCGATCGCAACCCGATCCGCAAGGTGCTGGAGTACCAGCCGATGAGCGCGCTGCCGAGCGTGTCCTTCCGCTTCAAGCTGGAACAGGCCAGCCCGGTGCGCGCCGCGGCCAGGACGGCGGACGGTGTCTGGCACGTCGGCGGCACGCTGGTGGACTCGTCCGGTGGTGGCTGCACCGTGGCGGGCGCCACACGCAAGGACGGCTCGTGGACGCAGACGCTCGGCCTCGTCAGCGCCCGGGTGTTCGACGCGACGCCGATCCCCGGTGAATCGGCTGCGGTGGGGTCAGGTTCCCGGCTGCGGCTGAAGGTGATGCACCCGATGGACACCGGGCTGGTCGGCGGCATCCCGGCGTTCTACGTCAACCGGCTGTCGGTGCGCGACGGGCGGGACGTGGAGTTGCTGCGGCTGCAGACCTTCGAGCCGGTGAGCGAGAACCCGGTGTTTTCGTTCGACTTCCAAGCCAAGCCTGCCGGCCCGCTGCGGCTGGTCGGCACGGACAACAACGGCAACCGCATCGATGCCCGCATGGACTGAATGGAGCGAGGGAGCGCCAACATGACGAAATCCACCTCCGTCTGGCTGCAGACCTTCGTGCTGGCCGTGGTGCTGACGCTGCTGGCGGCCGTGCCGGCGCTGGTGTTCGCCGGGCCGCCGCCCCAGGTTGACCTTGCCCGCTTCGACCACGGCCTGAGCGCACGGGCATTGGCCGAGGGGGTGTACGTGGTCGAAGGCGCCAACGACGATTTCACGCTCGCCAACGGCTGCAACATCATCAACACCGGCTTCATCACCACGGGCGCGGGGGTCGTCGTGGTGAACACCGGCCCGAGCCGGCGCTACGGCGAGCAGTTGCGCCGGTTGATCGCCCGCACGACGACGGAGCCGGTGGTGCAGGTGGTGCATCTGAACCTCCACCCCGACTACTTCCTCGGCAATCAGGGCTTCGCCGACGTGCCACGTTCGGCCACCCCGGTCACCCGCGCAGGCATCGCCCGTGAGGCCGCCAGCTACGAGACCAACCTGTACCGACTCTGCGGCGACTGGATGCTCGGCACCGAAACCGTGGCACCCGACCGCGACACGCCCGCCGCGCCGGCACCGGGCGGCGGCGTCTGGCAGGTCGGATCGCGCACCTTCGAGCTGCGCGAGTTCAGCGGCCACACGGCGTCCGACCTCGTGCTGATCGACCGCACGAGCAGCGTGGGCTTCGTCGGCGGGCTGGTGTTCGTGCAGCGCATCCCGACGACGCCGCACGCACAGATCGGTCCCTGGCTGAAGAGCCTCGACACACTGGACGCCTTGAACCTGCGCACGCTGGTGCCGAGCCACGGCCCGGTGCAGACCACGCCCGAAGGCGCCCGCGACGGCATCGCGCAGACGCGGCGCTACCTGCAGTGGCTCGACCAGCAGTTCGGCGACTGGGCGCGCCAGGGGCTGGAGATGAACGAGGTGCTGCGGGCGCCGGTGCCGGCCGAGTTCCGGGGCTGGGCAGCGTTCAAGACCGAGTACACGCGCAATGTCGCGCACCTCTATCCGGTTTATGAACGTCAGGTGCTCGCACCCGCCAATCCCGGCGCAGACCGCTGAGCCTTGGCCGAGCGGTAGTTCCACCACGGCAGCGCCCGCACCAGCGAAAGCACCTCACCCGCGCTGTCGGCCCCCTGGTAGCCAGGCAAGGCCTGCAGCGCCTCCTGCCAGTGGTCACCATGCAGCACCTGCCGCAGCCTCAGCACCGCGGGGTGGTCCAGCGCATCCTTCAGGCAGACCAGAAAATAGTCCTCGGCCACGATCGGCACGAAGTCCAACCCGAACGCCTGTGCCGCCGCCTCGATGCCCATGCCCGCGTCGCCCAAGCCGCTGGCGATGGCGGCGGCCACCGCGAGGTGGCTGTCCTCGGAGGGCTCGAAATAGGTGGCGATGGTGCTGGAAGCAACGCCCGCCTGTTGCAGCAGGTGGTCGGTGAGCAGCCGGGTGGCCGAGCCCTCCTGCCGGTTCACGAAACGCGCCACACTGCCCGCCAGATCGCCCAGCGTGCGCAGACCCAACGGATTGCCACGCGCCACCATCAGCCCCTGGGTGCGCTGGGTGCAGCCGATCAGCTTGTGCTGGCCGGGCTTGAGCAGCGGTTTCAGCGCCCGCGAGAACAGCGGCGCGGCCGTCTGGATGCGCGGCACATGGAAACCCGCCACGAGGCAGCGTCCTTCGGCCAGCGCACGCAGCGCGTCAATGCTGCCCGCAAAGCGCAGGTCGATGTGCAGGCGCTCGTCGGTGCTGGCGATCTCGCGCAGCCGGGGCAAGGCCAGATCGTGGCTGGCGTAGATGGTGAGCACATGCTGCGAGCCGTCGAGCGCCTCGGTCAGCACCCGCTCCAGCTCGGCCCGCAGCGCCTCGATGTGCGGTGTCAGGCGCGTGCGGGCACGGGTCTCGGCCCACAGCAGGCGGTCGGCAAACGGGGTCAGGCGGGCGGGCTGGCCCTGGGTCCAGACCACGAGCGACTCGCCCATCGCCTCTTCCCACTGCTTGAGCGAGCCCCAGATGTGGCGGTACGAGGCACCGAGTGCTTTGGCGGCCTGCTGGATGGAGCCATGCTCGCGCACGGCACTCAGCAGATCGAACAAGGGATTCTGGACCTCGGCGCCACGCTGGTCTGGCGGGCCGAAGGTGTATTGCAGATGGATGCCGCGGGTTTTCATGGCCGTCACGATAGCGCAGGGTCGGCCGCTGGCGGCGATCACCCGCCGCCGCGCTGCATGTACAAATCGAAATAGCGCATGAAGCGCTGGCGGGTGTCCTCGTCCACGCCGAGAAAGTGGAACTGGATCGCCAGCCGCGGCAGCCGCACCAAGGCGATCTGGCGCGGCGGCAACGGCTGCCACGTCAGATCCAGCCGGCCGCCATCGATGTCCACCCGCGCACCGCCGGGTGACACCAGCGTCAGCGCATGCCCCCGCACCGCGCCGGGCAGCCACGCCAGCCACTCCGCCTCGGTGCAGCCCTGGTCGCGCTCGAAGGCTGCGGCGTAGTGGCCGATCACCGCCCGACCTCAGCCACCCGCGATCGGCGGCCAGATCGCCAGCACGTCGCCCTCGACCAGGGTGCGCGTGGCACGGTCCACAGGGTAGACGTACACGCCGTTGATCAGCACCAGATGCACCAGATTCATCGGCAGGTTGAACGGCGCGATGATGGTGGCGATGGTCGATTCGGGCTCGATCTCCAGCAGCATCCAGTTGCTGGTGCGCCGGTCGGCCGGCAGGTAGTCGGTCAGCGAGGCGTAGAGCTTGAACGTGATCTGCACGGACCCGGCCTCACCACTTGCCAGCCACGAACTGGTGCTGCGACTGCGCACAGGCGATGTACGCCTCCATCAGCAGCGTCGGATCGGCCATGAGCTTGTCCTTCCACTCGCCCAGCCGCACCTGACCTTCCACCAGCCCGCGCATCACGCCGACGTGTTCGGTCCAGCCGATCGAGTTGCAGCCGATCAGGCGGTCGCCGTCGAACTGCAGGCTCAGGTGGCGCCCGGCCGGCAGGTCGGTCAGTTCCACATGCTGCCCGCCGGGAACGCCGTCCCACTTGCCGAACGACGCGGAGATCATGCCCAGCGTGTCGAGCACGTTGATCTGCGTGACGCCCTTGAGGGTGGATTGGGTCTGGCCAACCATGTTGAGCGCGGCCACGCGGGCCTGCTCGGCGGCGTTGGGCTGGATGGCGCTGACGATGGTGGTGCCGCTCACCTTGTCGAAGGCTTCGGCGCAGTCACCGGCCGCGTAGATGCCGGGCACATTGGTCTGCAGGCGCTCGTCGGTCAGCACGCCGACCAGGCAGGTGACGCCCGAGTCCTTCAGGAAGCCGATGTTCGGCCGCACACCCGTGGCGCTGATGACCAGATCGGCCTCCAGCGACTCGCCCGTGGACAGCCGCACCGTCATGGCCGAACCCTTGTGCGAGGGCTTGATCCCGGCCAACGCTGCGAGCTTGTCGAGAATGCCGGGCACGGGTCGCTCGATGGCCTCGACGCGGGCGCCTGTGTGGACCTTGACGTTCTTGGTCTCGCACCAGTCCTTGATCATCGTGCCGGCGGTCGGCCCCATCATGCGCGGCACCATGCGGTCGCCCATCTCGACGACGGTCAGTTCGACACCGCGCACCGCAAGCGCCTCCATGATGATGCAGCCGATGAAACCGGCCCCCATCTGCAGCACCTTGGCGCCCGGCTTGGCCAGTTCCATGATGGCGCGGGCGTCCTGCAGGGTCCAACAGGGGTGGACGCCGGGGCCATGGATGCCCGGGATCGGCGGCGAGGCGGGGGAAGAACCGGTGGCGATGAGCAGCCGGTCGAACACCACCGTGGTGCCGTCGTCCAGATCGACGGCGCGGCCCTGCACATCGACGAGCGTGGCGCGGGCGCGGTGCAGCGTGATGCCGAGCGCGGCGTAGTGGTTCTCGCCGTGGCGCAGGTGGGTGCCCTCCTCGCCGACCTTGCCGATCAGCAGGTAGGGGATGGCCATGCGCGAATACGGCGCTTCCGGCTCATCGCCGATGACGAGGATCTCGTCGTTCGGTGCGTGCTTGCGGATGGTTTCGGCGGCGATGATGCCGGCGGGGCCTGCGCCCAGGATCACGTGTTTCATGGTGAGTTCACCTCTGTGGTCACTCAAAAAACAAGGCGGTACACGACCGCCTTGTTGTTCAGCTCAATGCGCCGTTGCCGTTGCCGGTCACAGCCCCAGACGCTCGCGCGTGGCGGCCTTGAGCTGGCCGTCGCCATCCCAGCCGCGGATGTCGTAGTACTTCGGCAGCATCTCGGGCAGCTTGCTGACCAGGCCCTTGGCGGGGCCGGTCTTGGCGGGCTCGTTGAGCAGGCGCGGGGGCAGCGTATCGTCCTTGCTGGTGAAGCCGGCGCGGTTGTTGAAGTCGCGCTCCAGGTTCCAGATCCGCTCGCCGATCTGCGACAGGTTTTCCAGCGTGAACTCCTCGCCGCACGCCGCCGCGACCTGCGGCTGCACATCGGCCAGACCCCAGGCGAAGCTGGTGAAGATGCAGATGCCGGCCGAGTCGAACGCGGCGGTGGCGTCCTGGAAGGCCATCACGAGTTCGGGCTTGCCGTCGGCGGTCAGCGGGTCGGTCTTGACCGGGATGCCCAGCACTTCCGAGGCCACGGTGTACGAGCGCAGGTGGCAGGCGCCGCGGTTCGACGTGGCGTAGGTCAGGCCCATGCCCTGGATGCCGCGGGAGTCGTAGGCGGGGAATTCCTGGCCCTTGACGGTCATGCTCAGCTCGGGGTGGCCGTACTTGGTGCAGAGCCGCTTGCTGCCTTGGCCGATCTCGATGCCGAAGCCTTCGCCCTTGGCCGTGATCTCGGCGAAGTGCGCGAGCGCGCGCGCCGAGCCGAACTTGGCGTCGATGCCGAGTTGCTCCTGCGTCAGCACGCCCATCTCGTAGAGCTCCATCACCGCGCCGATGGTCGCGCCGAAGGAGATCGGGTCCATGCCGTGTTCGTTGCACAGCACGTTGGCGTATTGCAGCGCGTCGAGGTCGTTCACGCCATTGGCCGCACCGAGTGCCCAGGCCGCTTCGTATTCGAGGCCGCCCGAGGCGCCCCAGTACTGCGGTTTGTTCTCGACCGAGAAGTGGCTCTGGTCGATCTTCTGGATGCGCCCGCAGGCGATCGTGCAGCCGAAGCAGGCCTGGTTCGTGACGAGCGGCTTCTTGCCGTCGGTCTTGCGCGGCGTGGCCATCGCTTCGGCGGAGATGTCCTTCGCGCCTTCGAACTGGATGTCGCGGTGGTTGCGCGTGGGCAGCGCGCCGATTTCGTTGATGACGTTCATCAGCACCTGAGTGCCGTAGGTCGGCAGGCCCTGACCCGTCACGCCGTTCTCGGCCAGGATCTTCTTCTTCTCGTAGGTGACGCGCATGAACTCCTTCGGGT
>JBEANV010000423.1:0-4724 GCA_041165285.1 Pseudomonadota bacterium
GCCATGCGGATCGGCCCCGTTGGTACTGCCGTTCGCGGCGGATTTCCGGTGATCGTTCCTTTCGCGACATTTGGATGCCCCCCGATACTCCCCTTCACCATGCGCCTGCTCTTTGTCCACCAGAATTTCCCCGGCCAGTATGTCCACCTAGCGCCTGCACTGGCGCAGGCCGGCCATGAGGTCCGCGCTCTCATGCTGGAGCCCACCGCCCGCGGCCTGCCCGGCGTGGAGGGCACCCGCTACAAGGTCATGCGCGGCAGCACCCCGAACGTCCACCCCTGGGCGGGCGAGTTCGAGACCAAAGTCCTGCGCGGCGAAGGGGCCGCGCGCGCCGCGCTGGCGTTGCGCCAGCACGGCTTCACGCCGGACGTCATCTGCGCCCATCCCGGCTGGGGCGAGGCGCTGTTCCTGCGCGACATCTGGCCCGAGGCGCGCCAGCTGCACTTCGTCGAGTGGTACTACGGCTGGGAGGGGCACGACGTCACCTTCGACCCCGAGTTCCCGCCGCGCAGCATCGACGCGCGCCTGCGCATCCGCACCAAGAACACCCATCTGCTGCACGGCTTGATGGACATGGACGCCGGCATCTCGCCGACGGCGTGGCAGCGATCGACCGTGCCGGAACTGTTCCGCCCGAAGGTCGAGGTGGTCCACGACGGCGTGGACACCCTGCTCATCCAGCCCGACGCGTCGGCCGTGTTCGAGTGCGCCGTGCCGGGTCTGGCCACGCGGTTGCGCCTGACGCGCCAGGACCAGGTCATCAGCTTCATCAACCGCAACTTCGAGCCCAATCGCGGTTACCACACCTTCCTGCGCGCGCTGCCGGCGGTGCTGGCGCGCTGCCCGCAGGCGCAAGTGGTGCTGGTCGGCAGCGACGGCGTCTCCTACGGCGCGAAGTCCGAGGACGGCCGCTCCTGGCGCGACCGCTTCCTCGACGAGATCCGCCCGCAGCTCACGCCCGAGCAGCTCGCCCGGCTGCACTTCGTCGGCCGCCTGCCACACGGGCAGCTGATCAAGCTCTACCAGGTCACGCGGGCGCACGTCTACCTGACCTACCCGTTTGTGCTGTCCTGGTCGATGCTGGAGGCGATGTCGGCCGGCGCGCTGGTGATCGGCTCGCGCACCGCGCCGGTCGAGGAGGTCATCGAGCACGGCCGCAACGGCTGGCTGGTGGACTTCTTCGACCGCGACCGGCTGGTGCGGGCCATGTGCGACGCATTGCTGGCCCCACCCGGCGCACACGACGCTTTGCGCAGCAACGCCCGCGAAACCATCGTCAGCCGGTATGACCTGCAACGCGTCTGCCTGCCCAGACAGATGGCGCTGGTGGAGCGGCTCGCGCTGGGCTGAGTTCCGGGACCGGGCGCTCCCCGGCATGCCAGACCTGCACCCGCGCCGTCTCCGCACCATCGCACTCGATGACCACCTCGCCCGCACCGCACAGCAGCCAGTCCTCGCCCGCCGCGATGAAATGGTCGCCCGCATCGCCGGACTGCGTCAGCCAGATGCGGCCGGACTGGACCAGCACCCGGGTATGGCCGTCGTGCGGCCGGGCCAGCGTCAGCACCGCGCCAGGGCGCAGGCTGAGCGGGAACGAGGGGGTGAAGTGCAAGGAGGTGTCCATGGGCTGCACGTTAGGCGTGCGCGGCAGTTCCCGACAGCCACACCCGTGAACCAATCCAGCCGCCACAGCCCCGGGTTCGGCGGTCCTGTGTCGGTCACGTTGCACGGCATCTGTACTGGTCACCAGCCCTGCGACCCACACAGAATGGACCCCATGGAACACGCCCACGACACCCTGTACCTGCAGATCGCCGAACACATCGCCCACCCGATCCGCTCGGGCACGCTGGCCCGCGGCGAGCGCATTCCGTCGGTGCGCGAACTGGCACGGCAGCAGGGGGTGTCGCTGTCCACCGTCGTGCAGGCCTACCGCACGCTCGAAGACGCCCGGCTGATCGAGGCCCGGCCACGCTCGGGCTACTTCGTCGCCGCCCGCTCGCCAAGGCCACCCGAGCCGGAGCCCTCCCGGCCACCCGCCGACTCGCAGCCAGTCGATGTCAGCTCGCTCGGCGCGCAGGTGATGCAGCTCGCCACCGACCCGCGCTACATCTCCTTCGGCGCGGCGTGTCCGAGTGGCGAGCTGTTCGCGCAGGACCGCGTGCGCCGTGCCGTCAGCCGCGCCGCCCAGCGGCACCGGGCCACCCTGTGCCAGTACCCGATCGGCCCCGGCAACGAGCAGTTGCGCCGCGCCATCGCCCGCTACGCGATGGGGCTGGGCTGCCAGCTCGACGCCCGCGAGCTGCTCGTCACCAACGGCTGCCTGGAGTCGATCAGCCTGTGCCTGCGCGCCGTGACGCAGCCGGGGGACGTGGTGGCGCTGGAGTCGCCGTCGTACTTCGGCTTCCTGGAGATCCTGGAAAGCATGCACCTGCGCGCGCTGGAAATCCCCACGCACCCGCGCACCGGGCTGTCGCTGGACGCGCTGCAGCTTGCCTTCGACACCCAGCCGGTCAAGGCGGTGCTGGCGGTGCCGACGCTGTCGAACCCGATCGGCGCCTCGATGCCGCTGGCCGAGCGCAAGCGGCTGGCGCAGATGGTGGCCGAACGCGGCATCCCGCTGATCGAGGACGTGCTCTACAACGACCTCGCCGAGCAGGACGACCGCCGCCGCGCCGTCAAGTCCTTCGACACCACCGGCCACGTGATGGTCTGCGGCTCGTTCTCGAAGACGGTGGCGCCGGGGATCCGCCTGGGCTGGCTCGAAGCAGGGCGCTGGGGCGCGCAGGTGCGGCGGCTGAAGGCGGTGCATTCGGGCGGACACACGGAGCTGCTGGAGCTGGCGATGGCCGATCTGCTCACCCAGGCCGGCAGCGAATCCGCCTACCGCCAGTTGCGCGCCACCATCGCCGCCCGGGTGGACGAGGCGCGCGGCCTGATCGCCGAGAGCTTTCCGCGCGGCACGCGGGTGACCGATCCGGCGGGGGGCTACATCCTGTGGGTCGAACTGCCGCCCGGCAGCGACTCGCTCGCACTGTTCCACGCCTGTCTGGCCGAGAAGATCTGCATCGCGCCGGGCACGATGTTCAGCGCGACGGACCGGTACCGGCGCTGCGTCCGGCTGGGCGTGGGCGGGCGGTGGAACGAGGTGCAGCGGCAGGCGCTGCGGCGCATCGGGGCGCTGGCGCATGAGGCGCTGGCCCCGCGCTGAAGCAGTGCGTCACCGTCCCAGCGGCAGGTACAGCGTCCACCCCGCATCCCGCAGCGGCGTGAAACCAAACCGCAGGTAGAAGGACTTCGCTGCCTCGTCCTTGGCATCGACCAGCAGCGCATGCGCCGCCACCTGCTGCCGCGCCTTCAGGCAGCGATCGACGGCACAGCCCAGCAGCAGCCGACCAAGACCGCGCCCCCGCTCATCCGCCCGGCAAGCGAGCCGCCCCATGCGAAAGCAGGGCACCGGGTAACGCGGCAACGACTTGCGCTCGCGATCGGACAGCCGAGGGGCATCGACCTCGGCGGCGCTGAGCGTGTAGTAGCCCAGGATGCGCTCGGGTTGCGCCGGATCGGTCAGCACGTAGACCGACGTGACCCCCCGGCGGCGCTGCTGGTCGGCCATGCGGTGGAGGTAGTCGTCCACCGCCGGCACGCCGCACGCGAAATCCTGTCGGTCATGGACGGCGGTGTCCAGCGGCAGGTCATCCAGCACGCCGGACCTCGCGGCGCACCTGGTCCAGCGCGTCCTGCAGCGCGGAGTTGGGGGCGAACGCCGAGTCCAGCGCCTGCGCGAACGCGCTGAAATCGCGCTCGGTCAGCGTCAGCCGCATCTCGCGTTCCAGCAGCGCCTGGGCCTTTTCCTTGGCAGCCGCACGCACGAAACCTGCCATGGTCGTGCCCATCAGCGCGGCGGCCTTGGTCACGAGCGCCTTCTCGTCGGCGTCCATCTTGAGGTCGAAGCGGGCGGCGGCAGCGGCCATGTCAGGCTCCAGAGTGCAGTTGATTGATACGGTATTATGCCGTACTGATCCGTCACACAATGCCAGAATCGTCCCGATCATCCACGCTGACCGTCGCCGTGCGCGCCCTGTGCGCGTTCACCGCCAAGGCGGGCGACCTCGACGTGCGCTTCACCCCGGCGCCGACCGCGATCGAAGGCATCGAGGGCCATGCCGTGGTCGCATCCCGGCGTGGCGCGGGCTACCAGAAGGAGGTCAGCCTGTCGGGGCGGCATGGCGAGCTGCTGGTGCGCGGCCGAGCGGATGGCTTCGACCCCGACAAGGGCCGGCTGGAGGAAATCAAGACCCACCGGGGCGCCAGTGCCCTCGCCCGCCAGCCCGCCAACCACCGGGCGCTGCACTGGGCACAGGCGATGGTCTACGGCTGGCTGCTGTGCGAACGCGACGGCCTCGAACAGCTCGAACTTGCGCTCGTCTACTACGACATCGGCAGCCGCCAGGAAACTGTCTTCACGCAGACGCTGGATGCCGAGGCGCTGCGCCTGCACTTCGTCCAGCGTTGCGACGCCTACATCGCCTGGGCGCGGCTCGAACAGGCGCACCGCCGCGCCCGCGACGCCGCGCTGGCCACGCTGCGCTTCCCCCACAGGGATTTCCGCACCGGCCAGCGCCCGCTCGCCGAGGCGGTCTTCAAGGTCGCCCGCGCCGGCCGCCCGCTGATGGCGCAGGCGCCCACCGGCATAGGCAAGACCATCGGCACGGTGTTCCCGC
>JBEANV010000424.1:0-7568 GCA_041165285.1 Pseudomonadota bacterium
CCTCGAACACGGTCTGCCTGAACACGCTTTCGCCCGCGCCATCGAGGAGCAGCTCGGCCAGCCCGGCACCATTGGCCTGGGCTACAACTCGATTCGCTTCGACGACGAGGTCACGCGCCACCTGTTCTGGCGCAACCTGATCGACCCCTACGCGCGCGAGTGGCAGAACGGCTGCGGACGCTGGGATCTGGTCGATCTTGTGCGTTGCGCCTGGGCGCTGCGACCCGATGGCATCGTCTGGCCGCGCCATGAGGACGGCCGCCCGTCGTTCAAGCTCGAACACCTGACCGCCGCCAATGGCATCGCCCACGAGGCGGCGCACGACGCCCTGTCCGACGTGCGCGCCACGCTGGCGCTGGCCCGGTTGGTCCGCGACCGCCAGCCACGGTTGTTCGATTTCTGCCTGGCCCTGCGCAAGAAGGAAGCGGTGGCCGCCGAGATCGACCGTGCGCAGCGCCAGGGGCAGCCCTTCCTGCATGTGTCTGGCATGTATGGCGCCGAGCGCGGCAATCTGGCGGTGGTCTGGCCGCTGTCGACGCACCCGACCAACAAGAACGAGCTGATCGTCTGGGATCTGGCGCATGACCCGGCCGAGCTGCTGGGCCTGAGCGTCGCGCAGATCCGCGAGCGGCTGTTCACCCGTACGGACGTCCTGCCCGATGGCGTCACGCGGCTGCCCATCAAGACGGTTCACCTCAACAAGTCTCCGGTCGTGATCGCCAACCTCAAGACGCTGTCCGCCGAGCGCGCCGCGCACTGGGGCATCGACATGGCGCAGTGCCTGCGCCACGCCGAGACCGCGGCATCACAGGTCCGCACGCTTGGTGGCATCTGGCAAGAGGTCTATGCCCGGCCGGTGGTGGAGGGGGCGCCGGCCGCCGATGTGGATGAAGACCTGTACGGCGGTTTTCTCGACAATGAGGACCGGCGCCGGCTGGTGCGCCTGCGTGGCCTCAAGCCAGACCAGATTCCTTCCGGACGCGCACCGGCCTTCGACGATCCGCGGCTGGACGAGCTGTTCTGGCGCTACCGGGCCCGCAACTTCCCCGAGACCTTGACCGACACCGAGCGTGAGCGGTGGCAAGCCCACTGTGCCGCCCGGCTGCTGGACGGGCAGGGCGGCGCGCAGACCGTGGCGCAATTCTTCGAGCGCATCGACACCCTTGGCCAGGCGCACGAGGACGACGAGCGCGCCCAGGAAATCCTCGGCGCGCTCTACGACTACGCCGAGCAGATCACACCGACCCGCGACTGAGCGGATTCAGGTGGTTCAGCGCTGGCTGCGTGCCTTGCGCTTGTCGATCTCCAGGAATTGGGCCTTGAGCAGCATCATGAGCGAGCGGGCGTCCGCCTCGCTCATGCTGAGCACGTGGGCCGGCTCCTGGCCCTCTGGCGTTGCGCGCGGCACCAGCAGGCCGTCAAGCTTGATGTTGACCAGCCCGTGGTGGCTGGCGGCCGCCTTGTAGCGTTGCACTTCGATGGTGTAGGTTTTCATCCCGGTATTCTCCTGTTGTTCCACACCCTGTTTACCCGACGTTCTTCGACGCAGAAAGATTTTCCAGATGTCCATCCAGTGGTTTCCCGGTCACATGCACCTGACCAAGAAGGCCATCACCGCGCGTGTCAAGGACGGCATCGACGTGGTGATCGAATTGCTGGACGCCCGCGCACCGGGTTCCAGTGCCAATCCACTGCTCGCACAGTTGACCCAAGGCAAACCGGCGCTCAAGGTGCTCAACAAGCAGGATCTGGCCGATCCGGCGCGCACCGAGCTGTGGCTGGCGCATTACAACAGCCTGTCCGAGACGCAGGCCCTCGGCCTGGACGCCAGCATCACCGCCCCCGCGCAGCGCCTGATCGCCGCCTGCCGCACCCTGGCACCGCTGCGTGGAGGCATGGCCAAGCCGATGCGCGTGCTGATCTGCGGCATTCCCAACGTTGGCAAATCCACGCTCATCAACACGCTGGTCGGCAAGCGCGCGGCCAAGACCGGGGATGAGCCCGGCATCACCAAGCTGGAGCAGCGCATCGCGCTGGCCAGCGACTTCTACCTGTATGACACCCCCGGCATGCTCTGGCCGAAGATCACGATCGAGAAGGGCGGCTACAACCTGGCCGCCACCGGGGCGATTGGCCGCAATGCGCTGGACGAGGAGCTGGTCGCCGTCGAGCTGCTGGCCACGCTGCGCCGTGACTACGCCGGGCAGGTCGAGGCGCGCTACAAGCTGGCCGACACCGAGGCGCTGAACGACGAGGAACTGCTCGCCGCCATCGGCCGCAGGCGGGGCGCCGTGCTGGGCGGTGGCAAGGTCAACCTGCAGAAGGCGGCCGAAATCGTCATCCACGACTACCGCAATGGCATCCTGGGCCGCATCACGCTGGAAACACCCGCGGAATTCCTGGTCTGGGCGGCCGAGGCCGAAATTGCCGAACAGGCCCGCCAGGAGCGCAAGGCACGCAGGGGAAAACGTGGTGCGGCGCTGGTGGTGTCAGAGGATGCCGAACCAGAAGTGCCCGATGAATTCGACGAATCTGGCGAGTGATTTTTCACATCCAGTGGTGATCAGGATGTCCAGGGCGTTGTTCACGACTTATCTGTAAACATTGCATTCAGTTTCACGCCATCGGGTGTTCAGGCAGGCGTTCAGGGGGGCGATAACCCTCAACCGGTCTCCTAGACTGGTCCGCAACGCACAACGTCAGGACACACGCCATGAGCCATCAACGCCCTTTGGACCTTCGAAACCGGTACGCATGGGTTGATTTCGCCAAGGGCTTCTGCATCGTCGCGGTGGTCGCCATGTGGATTGCCGGAACGATGCAGGGCCATGTGGCGAGAGGGCAGGCGGGCTGGCTCGGCTACTTTGTCGTATTCGCCAAACCGTTCCGGATGCCGGATTTTTTCCTGATCTCCGGGCTGTTCCTGTCGCAGGTGATCGACCGGCCGTGGAAGCACTATCTCGACACCAAGGTCGTGCACTACCTGTACTTCTTCGTGCTCTGGACGCTGATCGTCCTGCCGGTCACCTGGCTGCTTGGCCATGACGCGCCGACCAGCATGGGCGATGCCGCGACCGCGCTGCTCTACCACCTGTACGACCCGTTCGGCATGCTGTGGTTCATCATGATGCTGTCGGTCTACTTCGTGGCGACGCGCCTGCTGCGCCAGGTACCGGTCTGGATCATGCTGCCAGCGGCGGTGCTGCTGCACCTGTTCCCGCTGCACACCGGCATTTACCACGTCGACCGGTTCGGGATGTTCTTCCTGTTCTTCTATGTCGGCCACGTGTTTTCCGGCCGCTTCTTCGCGCTGGCTGACTGGACCCTCGAACACCGTCGTACCGCCGTTACAGGGCTGCTGGTGTGGGCAGTGGTCAATGCCGTGCTGGTCAAGCTGGCACTGACAGAGCATCTGGCGGTCAACCTGCTGGCGGGTTTCATGGGCATCAGTGCGGTGGTGGTGATTGCGGCGCTCGTGTCGTCGCACCCCTGGGCAGGTTGGCTCAACACGCTGGGCAAAAACTCGATCGCGGTGTACCTGGGCTTCTACCTGCCGATGATCGCCATCGTGCCGGCGCTGCAGGCTTCGCCGCTCGGCCGCAGTCCGAGCCTGGTCGCCACCCTTTCGCTGGTGTCGGTCATCGGGATTGCGATGGGTGCCTACCATCTTGCCAACCGGATCGGGCTGGCCTTTCTGTATGACCGGCCGAACTGGCTCCGTCTCGTGAAGCGGGCGCAACGACCAACCGCTGTCCGTGCAGGTATGCCTAGCGGATCCGTGGCATCTTGATCCCCTGTCGCTGACAAGGGCTGATGTTGCCGTTTGGCGATGTTAGGATGGCCAGATGGCAAACACACTTCTCGATGCCCGCAACGCCGTGCGCCAGGGGCTGCCGTTCTCGGTTTTCGAGTCGGTGGCCACACAGCTGGACATGGCCCCGCAGCAGATGACGCAGGTGCTTGGCATTCCGCTGCGCACGCTGGCCCGCCGCAAGACCGAACACCGCTTCACGCCGCAGGAGTCCGACCGGCTCTACCGCCTGACCCGCGCGGTGGCGATGGCCACCGAGGTGCTGGGCGATGCCGGCAAGGCGCGCCGCTGGCTCAAGGCGCCGAACCGGGCGCTGGGTGGCGAGGTGCCGTTCGATCTGCTCGACACCGATATCGGCGCGCACCAGATCGAAGAAGTGCTGATGCGGTTAAACCACGGCATCTTCAGTTGACCCCGGGGTGCCCGTGAAGGTCTGGCGCATCTGCCGCCAGCCGTTTGTCGCGACTGCGCTCGACGGCATCGGCGGGCTCTACGCCGGCGGGCGTTGGCACCGGCGTGGTCGGCCTGTTGTCTATGCGGCGAGTTCTGCGGCGCTGGCCGCGCTGGAGGTGCTGGTGCATGTCGATCCACTCGACGCACCAGAGGATCTGCGGCTGCTGACGATCGAACTGCCCGACGGCCTCGGCATCGAGCGTGTCGAGCCGGCTGACCTGTCGCCCCATTGGGCTGCCGTGCCAGCGCCGGACGAACTGGCCGCACTCGGCATCGACTGGCTGGCGTCGCGTCGCAGCCTGGCCTTGAGCGTGCCGTCGGCGGTCATTCCGATCGAGCGCAATCTGCTGCTGAATCCGCTGCACCCGGCGATCACGCAGGTGCGGATCGTGGGCGACGAGGCGTTCACTTTCGATCCAAGGTTGCTGGGCGCGTGAATTCCAGCGCCTCGCATGCGGCCTCTACAGGGGACAGGGGCATCCTGGCGCCGGACGCGTGGCCTGTCAGGGGCAGCCACCAGCCCTGCCACCTCCACGCTGCGCTGACCCGGTAGCGGCCCGGCGCGGTCAGGTCGAAGGCGGGTTCGAAGGCGATCACGGCCCGGGTGGTACGGCCCGCGGTCAACGTGAAATGGTCCTCCGGCCGCGGCGCGCCGCGCTTGACCATCGCGCCTTGGTACGGCAAGGCCACTCCGTCGCGTGTCACGGTGACAAACGCGGCGAACCAGGCACCTTCGAACGGCGTGCCCCAGCGCAGCAGCCGCATGCCCCGGGTGCCGGTGTTGCGCACCTCGACCTGCAGGCGCGGCACGGTGGCGGCCGGATCCGGTGGGTCGAGTCGCAGCGTGCAGTGCAAGGGCGGGGCGGGGTTCATGGTCGGGGCAGACATGGCAGGGGCCGCGCAGGCCAGCAGCGCGAGCACGGCCGCCGCGCCCCGCACACGCAGGTGGTCAAGCGCAGGGTCAGGGCAGGACCGGGGTGTTTTCAGCGAAGTATTCATGGCTGTCCGCATTGTCCAGCGCCTTGGCCGGATTGCTGATCGCCAGGGCCGCCGCCGCGGTCTTGCCGTAGGCCCAGTCGTCGGTGGAGGCCACGGCGTTGAAGTGGGTCATCTCGTGGATCAGCGTTCCGGCCTTGGAGTCGGTGCCGGTCAGCGGGGCGCTCCAGAAGGCATTGCACACGTAGATCTTGTAGGGCTGCGTCGGGTAGACGTAGGCATAGTAGGACTGCTTGCAGGAGCAGTCCAGCACGACGGGCTTGGTGTTGAACGCGTCGCGAGTGGCCACGAAATGGGCCTTGGCCGTGTTCCAGTTGGCGGTATTCACAGTGCCGAACCACTTGACGTAACGCTGCTTCGTCGCCGTCGGCGTCGCGCCCAGGTAGGTGGCCGCGCCTGTGGCGTAGGCCGTGGCGGCCGTCATCGCCTGTTGCAGCGTGGTCTTCTGGCTTGCGGAGCAGTTGCCGGTGTAGCCCACGCTGGCGGCGGCGACCACGGCTGCAGCGGCACCCGCGGGCGCCATGGCGCTGGTGGCTGGTGCCGTGCGGCCCTGCAGCCAGAGGTACAGGACGTCCGACTGCAGTGTCGGCGTGGCGTAGTTGGCGTGGACACCCCGGCTGCGGTAGGTGATGTCGTAGCGGCCGTCGCGGTCGAGCCCGTAGGCACCGGTCAGCTCCACGTCATAGCTGGCGGAGGCGCCTGCGTCGAGCCGCAGCACGTCACGCGGCCCCGGTGTATTGCGCTTGACCAGCGGGCCGGTGTAAGGCACGGACTGGCCGTCGCGGGTGACCTGGAACAGCGAGCCGTCGAGCTGCGACGACGGCAACTGCCACGGATGGAGCAGGACGGGCCGGCTGTTGGTGTTGGTGATGGTCACGCGCACCACCACGTCCACATCGCCCTGCACGACGGGCGCCACCGTGCTGAGGCGGACGTCGATGCCGTCGGTCACGGCGGCGTGGGCAGCCGGAGCCAGGGTGGCAGCGAGGGCCAGGCCGGCAAGCGTGGCGGTGAGGTGGAGCGATGGCATGGGAAATCTCCTGCAGGGCGGTGCGTCCCAGTGTGAAGATTTCGCCGGCTGCTGGCTGTTACTGCGTGTCGAGAGAGTGCTCAGACTGTGTCCGGATTCAGGGATACAGCCCACGCTCCTGCCGCGCCATCAGGATGCGCTCGCAGGCCACCGCGAAGGTGGCGGTGCGCAGCGTGATGCGGTGGCGGTCGGCCATGTCCCAGATCTTGCGCAGCGCCTCGACCATGATCTTGTCCAGGCGGAGATTGATCTCGTCCTCGGTCCAGAAGAACGAAGAGAAATCCTGCACCCACTCGAAGTAGGACACCGTGACACCGCCCGCATTGCAGATCACGTCCGGCACGACCAGGATGCCGCGGTCGGTGAGCACGTCGTCCGCATCGAACATCGTCGGGCCGTTCGCGCCTTCAAGCACCAGCTTCGCTTTCAAGCGGTTGGCGCGGGCGACGGTGATCTGGCCTTCGAGCGCGGCGGGGATCAGGATGTCGCAGTCGGTGTCCCAGAAAGTCTCGTCGTCGATCCGCTCGGCACCGGTGAACGCGCCCACGCCACCGTCACGCCGCACGACCTCCATCAGATCGGCCATGTCCATGCCGTTCGGGTTGGCGATGGTGCCGGTGTGGTCCTGCACGGCGACGACCTTGGCGCCCGCGCTGGTGAAGAGTTCCGCCGCGGCCGAGCCGACGTTGCCGAAGCCCTGCACCGCGATGCGCGCGCCGTCCAGATTCAACCCGATGCGCCGTGCCGCCTCGCGCCCGGTGACGAACACGCCGCGCCCGGTCGCCTTGACCCGGCCGAGCGAGCCGCCGAGATGGATGGGCTTGCCGGTGACGACGCCGCTGGCGGTGGCACCGACGTTCATCGAGTAGGTGTCCATCATCCAGGCCATGATCTGCGGGTTGGTGCCCACGTCGGGTGCCGGGATGTCCTGCTGCGGGCCGATGACCAGGCCGATCTCGCTGGTGTAGCGCCGCGTCAGCCGCTCCAGTTCCTTGAGCGAGAGCTGGCGCGGATCGACCCGGATGCCGCCCTTGGCCCCGCCATACGGCAGGTTGACCGCCGCGTTCTTGACCGTCATCCACGCCGACAGCGCCATCACCTCCTCCAGCGTCACGTCCGGGTGGTAACGCACGCCGCCCTTGCCGGGGCCGCGGCTGAGGTTGTGCTGCACGCGGTAGCCCTCGAAGTGGCGCACCGAGCCGTCGTCCATCTCGATCGGCACATCGACGATCAGCGCCCGCTTGGGGTGCTTGAGCGTCTCGGACCAGCGGGCCAGCG
>JBEANV010000425.1:0-3237 GCA_041165285.1 Pseudomonadota bacterium
GGCGCCGCAGGGCATCGCCGCCCGCGTCATCGTGGTCGAGCCGACCGGCGCGGAGACGGAGTTGCTGGTGCAGGTGGGCGATGCGCAGTTGGTCGTCGTCATCCACGACCGCACCGACGTGCAGCCGGACGACACCGTCTACCTGGCGGTCGATGCCAGCAAGGCCCACGTCTTCGACAGCCGGTCGCAGCAGCGCCTGTGACCCCGCGCCGATGACCGCCGCCCCGCTTCCGGTTGTCGTCGTGATGGGGGTGTGCGGCTGCGGCAAGTCCACGCTGGCACGGGCGCTGGCCGAGGCGCTCGGCGTGGCGTATGTCGAAGGCGATGACCTGCACCCGCCGCACAACGTCGCGCTGATGGCGGCGGGCACACCCTTGACCGACGCCGACCGTGCCGGCTGGCTAGACCAGATCGGGCACACCCTGGCACAGGCCCAGGCAGAGCGCCGCGGTGCGGTGGCGACCTGTTCGGCGCTGCGGCGCAGCTACCGCGACCGGCTGCGTGTGGCGGCGCCGGCATTGCGACTGATCCACCTGCACGGCGATCCAGCCCTGCTCGCCGAGCGCATGGCGCGGCGCACCGGTCACTACATGCCCGCCACGCTGCTGCCAAGCCAGTTGGCCACGCTGGAGCCGCCCGACGCCGACGAGGCTGCGCTGGTGCTCGACCTCGCCCACCCGCCCGAGGCGTTGCTGGCCGAGGCGCTGCGCTACGCTCGCGGCCCATGAATCCGATCAAGAACGTTTCAGGACACACCCTCGACCTGCTGGGCGAGGCCATCGTCGCCGGTCGCTATGCCCCTGGCAGCGCGCTCCCGCCCGAGCCGCTGCTGGGCGATGAACTCGGCGTGAGCCGCACCGTGGTGCGTGAAGCCGTCAAGTCGCTGGTCGCCAAGGGCCTGCTCAGCACCGGGCCGAAGGTGGGCACGCGCGTGCTGCCGGCCGAGCAGTGGAACTGGTTCGACCAGTCGGTCGTCCACTGGCACACGCGGGTCGGGCTGTCCCACGAGTTCCTGCGCGACCTGCAGGAGTTGCGCCGCGTGGTGGAACCGGCGGCGGTGCGCATCGCCGCCGAGCGCGCCACCGCCGCCGACCTCGCCGAGATCGAGACCGCTTTTGCGGGCATGAAACACGCCATCGAGCACGGCGGCGACTACGTGACGCACGACCTGCGCTTCCACCAGGGCCTGCTGCGCGCCTGCCACAACCGGATGCTGGTGCAGATGAGCAAGGCGCTCGGTGCGCTGCTGCGGACCAGTTTCGAGCTGTCCACCGCCAAGCAGAACGGGCCGGCGCAGTCGCTGCCGCTGCACCGTGCGGTGCTGGATGCCGTGATCGCCCGTGATCCCGAGGCGGCCGAACGCGCCGCGCTGGTGCTGATTGACGGTGCCTACACGGACATGCAGGAGGTGCTGGCCTCCCGGCGGGCGCTGCCGTCACTGGTCGCGCAAGCCTCGCCGCTCAAGGCGCCCCGCCCGCCCCGTTCACCGCACTCACCGCTTTTGCCGCTCCCCACGACCACACCGCCATGAACCTGCTCATCACCGGCGCCGCTGGCTTCCTCGGCGCCCGACTGGCCCGCACGCTGCTGCAACGTGGCACCTTGTCCGGCCAGCCGATCCAGCGCCTCGTGCTCACCGACCTGTTCCCGCCACCGCCCGATCTGCTCGCCGATGCCCGTGTCGAGGCCCGCACCGGCCCGCTGCTGGCGCAGGTCGCTGCGCTGCGTGAGAACGTCATGGCATTCGACGGCGTGTTCCACCTCGCTTCGGCGGTGTCGGGCGAGTGCGAGCTGGATTTCGACCTGGGCATGGCGTCCAACCTCGACTCGACGCGGGCGCTGCTCGACGCGCTGCGTCACCGGGTCGTGCAGCACGGCGATGCCCCGGCGCGGCTGGTGTTCGCCAGCTCGGTGGCGGTGTTCGGCCCGGACGATGACCACCCGATGCCCGCGCTCGTCACCGACGCCACGCTGCCCACGCCGCAGACCAGCTACGGCATCCAGAAGCACATCTGCGAACACCTGATCGCCGACTACACGCGCAAGGGTTTCATTGACGGCCGCGCCGCCCGGCTGATGACGGTCACGGTGCGCCCCGGCCGGCCCAACGGCGCGGCATCGTCGTTCTTCAGCGGCATCGTCCGCGAGCCGCTGGCGGGGCTGGAGGCGGTCTGTCCGGTCGATCCCGGCGTGTCGCACCCGCTGACCTCGCCGCGGGCGACGGTGGAGGGGCTGATCCGCGTGTTCGAGTGCAGCCGCGCCGAGTTCGGCGGGCGCACGGCGCTGAACCTGCCCGCGCTCAACCTGACGGTGGCGCAGATGCTCGACGCGCTGGAAGCTGTCGCGGGGCCTGCGGTGCGGGCGCGGGTACGCTTCGAGCGGGACGAGCGCATCGCCGGGATCGTGGCACGCTGGCCGGCTGGCTCGACCGCCGAGCGCGCCGGCCGGCTGGGGCTGCAGCCCGAAGCCTCGTTCGAGGACATCATCCGGCAGTACATCGCCGACCATGCCGACCACCCGACCGCGCTCCAGGGACTGGACCGCACACAGGCTTGACCCCCACATCCACATGAACCAGATCGATCTGAACCGCCGCGTCGCCGTCATCACGGGCGGTGCCCAAGGCATCGGCTATGCCACCGCCGAGCGGCTGCTGCGCTCGGGCGCCACCGTGGTGCTGTGGGATGCGGACGCGGCGCGCTTGCCGGCGAGCTGCGCGGCGCTGTCCGCGCTCGGCCCCTGCCACGGTCTGGTGGTCGAGCTGACCGACGAAGGCGCCGTGGCCAACGCCGCAGCGCGCACGGTCGCCGAACACGGCAGCCTGGACATCCTCGTCAACAACGCTGGCATCACCGGCGGCAACGGCCCGACCTGGGAGCTGTCGCCCGAGGTGTGGCGCCGCGTGCTGGAGGTGAACCTCATCGCGCCCTACCTGACCTGCCGCGCCGTGGTGCCGGGCATGGTGGCGCGGGGCTGGGGCCGCATCGTCAACATCGCCTCGGTCGCCGGCAAGGAGGGCAACCCCAACGCCAGCCACTACAGCGCCTCCAAGGCCGGCCTGATCGCGCTGACCAAGTCGCTCGGCAAGGAACTCGCGCAAACCGGCGTGCTGGTCAACGCGATCACGCCCGCCGTGGCCAAGACGGCGATGTTCGACCAGATGACGCAGCAGCAGATCGACTACATGCTCGGCAAGATCCCGATGGGCCGCTTCGTGCAGCCGGACGAGATCGCGGC
>JBEANV010000426.1:0-4671 GCA_041165285.1 Pseudomonadota bacterium
GTTCACGATGAAGTGCACGCCGCCGAAGTCGCGCTGCACGTCCTGGGCAAAGGCGAATACCGCCTCACGCGAAGACACATCCAGCGGATAGGCGCGCGCCTCAGTTCCGTGCGGTAGCAGCGAGACCGTCTCGGCGACCGCAGACTCATTGATGTCGGAGAGGGCCAGTCGCGCGCCCAGGGGCGCCAGTTCGAGCGCCAGCGCCCGACCGATGCCCGATCCTGCACCGGTGATCGCGACCACTTTCCTGCTGAACATTCAGATTGCCTTTTCGTGTGGTTTTGGGGTGTGGTGATTCTTCGAGAACCCCCCTCACGCGTCTTGGCAACCCGCGCAGTCTTCTTGTGGTTGCGCGCAGTCTCCGGGTTGCCCCGGATGTCTGAATCCTGGCCCGGGGTGGGACCCCCTACCCACGAAGAGTGGGCAGACGCGGCTGGGGTGGGAACCCATGGAAAACCCGAGCGAGGCCTCTGACGGCGCTTCCTATAGTCGGCGGCAACTGCAGCTACGAACCCGCCTTGCACCTATGGCCTCCACCTCTGGCTTCGCCCCCGCGAAGAACTGCCTGGCAGTGAGCGTGCGACATGGCCCGCAGTTGGTGACATGGCAGATCGCCCGGGGCTCTGCGCCACCGACCAACCCTGGACTCGCCTCGCAGGCCACCGGGCCGATGCTGATGTTGTCCATGCAGGCGCCGCGCCTGACCGGCGCCTTCAGCGCGGAAGAGCATGAAGGTGAAGAAGTCTGCGGGGTCCTGTTCAATCTCAAGGGCCATCAGCGGGTCCGCGACGCAAAGCACATTTGCATCGTCGAACCGGGGGACATCCTGGTCTGGAGCAGCCGCCACTCATGCGATTTCGAGGTGCTGGCCCCGCAAGACAAACTCCAGTTGCTGGTGCCCCGTTCGCACCTCGAACGCCTGGTGCCTGCACTCGTTCCGGATCTCGGATGGATGAAGTTGCCTCGTCGTGGCGCTCTGCCGACGCTGGCTCGGGTTTGCATGGAATCGCTGTGGCAGCAACGCCTGGGGCTGGATCAGGACGAACTGCAACTGGCCGCCGAGTCGGCGCTCGACCTGCTGGGGCGAGGCCTGCGGCCGAGCAAGGCGACGCACCGCGCCAAGGCGAACCGGTTCGTCCAGGTGCTGGACTACGTCGACCACGAACTCGACGACCCCGCACTCGCCCCGACGTCGATTGCCCATCGCTTCGGTTGCTCGGTGCGTTCGCTGCATGCCCTGTTTGCCGAACACGGCACCTCGGTCGCCAGCGAGATTCGACAGCGCCGCCTCGAGCGCTGCCGCGACGACCTGGCTGGCATGGTTCGGTCCGACCGGATCGGTGAGTTGGCGCTCCGCTGGGGATTCAGTGATGCGGCTCAGTTCAGCAAGTTATTCAGGTCCAAGTACGGCGTCAGCCCTCGGCAATACCGGCATGCGGAGATGGCGAGGGCATAGGCTTCCTCAGGCCACGAAGGTGGCCGGCAGATTGAACGGTGTGATCACCTCCACATTGGAGCGGGTGGACGCCCATGCGGCCGGTGCAGCGCCGTGCGCCTGCATCACCGACAGGCAGGCCATCTGGAGATCGTGGTGCAAGTCGTGGTGAAGCACAGCCGACAGGCGCCCCGCGCGCAACAGGGCGAGGTTGTCGTCGTCGAGATCGTGTCCGATGAACACCCGGCAAGGCCGCCGAGCCTGATCGAATGCTGCCAGGATGGCTGCATTAGCTCCACCCACCGAGTACACCGCCGCCACGTCCGGGTTGCGGACCAGCAAACGCCCAACGGCCGCTACCGTGGGGGCGTGCAGGCCGTGACCGGCGTGCAGTACCTGCACCCGGCACGCCGGCTGCGCGGTCGCCAAAGCCCGCACGAAGGCATCGATGCGTTCCCCTTCGCCCTGGAACCGCTGACCACTGCTGGACACAAGTACGCCGGCCGGAGTTGTCCCCAGCCACTGTCCCATCAGGTAGGCCGACGTCTGCCCGGCGCAGCGGTTGTCCAAGCCCACATAGGCGCAGCGCGAGGTGTGACGAATGTCGGTGACCAGCGTGACCACCGGGATGCCGCGCGCCTGCAAGCGCGACACCGCCTCGGTCACAGCCGGGCCATCGGGTGCCTTGAGCAACACGCCGTGGCTGCCACGGCGGGCGATAGCGTCCAGCACATCCACCAACTCGCTCGCGTTCATGGTCTCGGCCAGGTGGTCCCGCGCCCGGAACACCGCCGGGTACGCGCGCCGCATCGCACCATCCAGCGCGTCGCGCACCATGCGTGAAAACCGCGTCGGCGCTTCCATCACCAGATCGATGAGGAAGCGGCGTCCCTTGAGGCCGACCTGCCGCTGTTGACGCTCCAGTTCGACCTGGGCTTGATGAACCCGCCGCTGCGTGGCCGCCCGCACACCGGGCCGCTGGTGCAGCACACGGTCCACCGTCGCCAGGCTGACCCCGGCCTGCAGCGCGATTTCCTTCATCGCAATGACGTGGGCCATGCGTTCTCCCCTTCGGTTCTACCGAGACTCCAAGTCCATATTCTGCAGTTGTTCTGAGGTATTTTTGAGGTGTTCTAGGACACTATTCGTGGACGGACGTTTCTACACTGCCCAGACAAATCGGATCACGGAGACCCCATGCATTCCTCGACCTCCCCGCGCTGGCTGCGCGCTGCCGAAGCGCGTCTCGACGACCTGCGATCCGTCCTGGACCAGCGCACAGATGCGGCCGACTGCCCCCATGCCGTCCGCCTGCTGAACGACGTGCCCGTCTACGACTGCGAGTCCCTGCGCGCACGCTTGAGCCAGGGTGGCGACTTTCAACGCTCGCTGATGGGTGAGTGGGCCTGGGTGTGGGAAGAAGGCCCGGGGATCCTGGTGCTGGAAGGCGCGCTGGCCTCGCCCGTGGTCGACGCGGTGACGGTGCGCTTCAAGGAAATCATCGAGCGCGAACGCAGCAGCAACAGCGGCGGCGATCACTTCGCCAAGGCTGGCGCCAACGACCGCGTGTGGAATGCCCTGGAGAAGCTGTGCCTGGCCGACCCGGCCTCGTTCGCTCGCTACTACGCCAACGACATGCTCGCACTGGCGAGCGTTGCCTGGTTGGGCCCGGCCTACCAGGTCACCTCACAGGTCAACAACGTGCGGCCCGGTGGCTCGGCGCAGACCCCGCATCGCGACTATCACCTGGGCTTTTGTTCTGCGGAGCAAGCCGAGCAGTTTCCCGCGCACGTGCACCGGCTCTCGCCCATGCTCACGCTGCAAGGGGCCGTGGCCCATGTCGACATGCCGCTGGAAAGCGGGCCTACGCTCTACCTGCCGCACTCGCAGAAGTACGCCCATGGCTACCTGTTGGCCGATCGGGAAGACTTCCGCCAGCACTTTGCCCATCACCGCGTGCAACTGCCCCTGGCGAAGGGAGACGCGGTGTTCTTCAACCCCGCGTTGCTGCACGCCGCCGGCGACAACCGCTCCAGCGACATCCAGCGCTTGGCCAATCTGCTGCAGATTTCGTCGGCCTTCGGTCGCGCCATGGAATCGGTGGACCGAGACCGCATGACACGGGCCCTGTATCCGCAGCTCCTGTCCCTGGGCCGCGAAGGCGCTCTCGACCGCGCCGCGCAGGATCGCGTGGTGGCTGCCAGCGCCGAGGGATACGCCTTCCCCACCAACCTGGACCGCGACCCGCCACTGGGTGGCCTCGCACCCGAGAGCCCACAGGCTGTGGTTCGGCGCGCGCTGAAGGAGGGCTGGTCGCTCGATCGACTGTCTGCGTGGATGGACACCGCAGCACACAAGCGCCTGACCTGAAACCACGAGACTGCAACATGACGACCAAACCGATTCTGAAGGTGGGCATTGCGGGTCTCGGCCGGCTCGGTCGCCGCCACGCCAGCTATCTCGCACGCCGCATTCCCGACGCACGGCTGGTCTCGGCCTGCAACCCCAGCTCGGGCGCCCTGGACTGGGCCCGCCTGGAACTGGGCGTCGAGCGACTGCACCAGGACTTCGACCGCTTCATCTCGGACCCCGATCTCGACGCGGTGGTGCTTGCCAGCCCCACTACCGAGCATGCCCGCCAATTCGAGGCGGCGATGCGGGCGGGCAAGCACGTCTTCGTCGAGAAGCCCTTGTCGCTCGACGTCGCCACCTGCGAGGCGCTCAGCGCGGTGGCTCAGTCCTGCCCCAGGCAGGTGGCCATGGTGGGCTTCGAGCGACGGTTCGATCCGGATGTCGTGCGTGCCCATGAAGCCATCGTGCGGGGCGATCTGGGTCGACCATTCCTGGTGCGATCGCAGACCTGCGACATGAACGATCCGAACGGCTTCTTCGTGCGGTTCTCGCCCACCTCGGGCGGCATCTTCAACGACTGCAGCGTGCACGACATCGACCTGGCTCGCTGGATGCTCGGCAACCCCAAGGCCACGAAGGTGTTTGCAAGCGGCACGATTGCACTGCACCCCGACCTGGCGCGCCACGGCGACGTAGACAACGGCATGGCCATCATCGAATTCGAGGGCGGTGCACGGGCGATGCTGTATGCCAGCCGGACCATGCCGCACGGCCATGAAACGACACTGGAGGTGATCGGCACCGACGGCACGGTGCAGGTTGGGTATGGCGCACAGGCCGGTGCCGCAACCTTCCGCTCGGCCCGAGGCGTTCATCACCCGGTA
>JBEANV010000427.1:0-8696 GCA_041165285.1 Pseudomonadota bacterium
CCAAGGAAACCGCGCAGCAGGAAAAAGCGGCCAAGTCCCGCGAGGACAACCTCAAGCGCCTGCAGAAACAGCTCGGCGAAGGCAGCGACGACGCTGCCCCGGCAACGCCCGCTCGTCCCGCCACGACACCCGGTGGCACGGGCGGTGGCGCTGCAGCGCAATCCTCCGGACCCTCAGCGGGCTACGCAGGCCGCCTGCGCGCCTACCTCAAGCCCAAGCTGGTCTACACCGGCCGCAACATCGGCTCGACACCCGCCGTGGTGCGGGTGCGGGTTGCACCGGACGGCACGATCATCTCGCGCGAGCTGATCAAGTCCAGCGGCCAGGCCGACTGGGACCAGGCCGTGCTCGACGCGATCGACCGTGCAGGCGTCGTGCCACGCGACACCGACAACCGGGTTCCGCCGGTCATCGACATCCCCTGGACCGCCTCGGAACGCTGACGATCGCCCCCTCTATGCCCACCATGCCTGCCATCCCGATCTCTGTCATCCACAACGAACGGGCCTTGCGGTTCGAAGCCACGGTGGATGGCCACCTCTGCGTGGCGGCCTACCGCCGCAGCCCCGGCGTGGTGGACCTGAACCACACCGGCGTGCCACGGGCACTGGAAGGCCGGGGCATTGCTGCTGCGCTGGTGCAAGAGGCGCTGACGTGGGCGGCGACCGAAGGACTGGCGGTGCGGCCGTCGTGTTCGTATGTGCGGGTCTATCTGCGCCGACACCCCGAACTGTCCGTGCGCCAGGTGGACTGAGGGGCGCAGAGGCCGGGTTCAGGCGCGCAGGTCGATCACCTTGACCCGCACCGTGCGCTCCCTGTCGCCGCGGCGCACGGTCAGCTCCACCGTCGCGCTGATGCCTGCGCGCTCCAGTTCGCCGACAAACGTGGACAGCGTCTGCACCGGCTTGCCGTTGACGCCGACGATCACGTCACCGAGATCACCGGTCTGCGGGTTGTAGGGCACCAGCCCGGCCGAGGCGGCAGGCGTGCCGCGCCCGACCGCCCCCAGCACCACGCCGGAAATCCCCGCCCGCGACACCTGGTCCGGCGAGATCGGCGTGACCCCGATGCCCGGCAGCGGTGCGTGGCCGCGGTTGATCAACGAGGGCACCACCCGGTTCACCAGATCGACCGGAATCGCAAACCCGATGCCCGACGACGAGCCGCTGGTCGAGCGAATCGCCGAGTTCACGCCGATCAGCCGCCCCGCGCTGTCCAGCAGCGGGCCGCCGGAATTGCCCGGGTTGATCGCGGCATCGGTCTGGATCACGCCGGCCACCTCGCGGAAGTTCGCCGTCGGCAGCTCCCGGTCCAGTGCGCTGACGAGGCCCTTGGTCAGCGTGCGCTGCAAGCCGAAGGGGTTGCCGATGGCGTAGACCGTCTGGCCGATGCGCAGATCACGGGATGTGCCGATCGGCACCGGGCGCAGGTTCTTCGGCACCGTTTTCAGCCGCAGCACCGCCAGGTCGTACTCGGCAGCGCCACCGATGGGCTCGGCTTCGATGGGTTTGCCGGCATCCAGCCGCACAAAGACCTTGCGGGCGTCCTTGACCACATGGAAGTTGGTCACGACATGGCCCGCGCTGTCCCAGACGAAGCCGGACCCTGCCCCCTGGCTCACCTCGGCACCCCCGAAATTGCCGCGCTGCACGGTCTCGGTGGTGATGTAGGCCACCGACGGCGCAGATTGTTCGAACAGCGTCACCACCGCCTGCTCGTCCACCAGCAGTGCGCCCCGGGCAGCCACCGGGCGCGGGGCCGACGCCTCCTCCCGACCGCACGCCGTCAGCGGGCAAGCCAGCGCCAGCAGCAGGCACCACCCCAGAGCTTTCATCCGGCCAGTGTCAGGATGATGGTTCGCATTGATCGTCATGGTGCGTCCAGTGAAGGGCCATTCCCTTGCATTCTGTCACCACCTCAAGGAAGTATCCTCAGTCCATGTCCAAACCTGTCCGGGCCTCGGTGCCCCACCCCACCTGATGCGCAGCGGCATCCTGCAAGCGTCGCTTGCCTATGTGATGTGGGGCCTGTTTCCGCTGTATTTCCGGCTGCTGCACAGCATCGGTGCGCTGGAGGTGCTGGCACACCGGGTCGTGTGGTCGCTGGTGTTCCTGCTGGGGGTGCTGGCCGCGCGCCGGCACTGGGACTGGCTCGGGCCGGCATTGCGCAACCGCCGCGTGCTCGCACTCTTCACGGCCTCGTCCGCGCTGATCGCCACCAATTGGTACGTCTACATCTGGGCCATCGGACACGACCGGGTGGTAGACGCAAGCCTGGGCTACTTCATCACGCCGCTGGTGAATGTGCTGACCGGCTCGCTGGTGCTCAAGGAGCGGCTGCGCCCGATGCAGTGGGCCGCGGTGGCCACCGCCGCGGTGGGCGTGGCGTGGCTGACCTGGGCACAGGGCGCGCTGCCGTGGATCGCGCTGATCCTGGCGGCGAGCTTCTCGTCCTACGGCCTGCTGCGCAAGACGGCCAGCCTCGGCGCGCTTGAAGGACTGACGCTGGAGACGCTGCTGCTTGGCCCGATCGCGGTCGCCGGGCTGGGCTGGGCGATGGCGCACGGGCAGTCGGTCTTTCCCGGCGCAACCGTTGACCTGCAACTGCTGCTGATGGCGGCCGGCCCGCTCACCGCCGTGCCGCTGCTGCTGTTCGCGGGCGGCGCACGGCGCATCCCGCTGAGCCTGCTCGGAATGCTGCAGTACATCGGGCCGACGATCCAGCTCGCGCTCGGCGTGTGGCTGTTCCATGAACCCTTCGCCGGCCCCCGCGCGCAAGGGTTTGTCATCATCTGGGCGGCCTGCGCGCTGTTCAGCGCCGAACTCTGGTGGCGCAGCCGCCAATCCGCCACGATGTGACCCCATGACCACACTGCACCGTCCCCTGATGCGCCACACCGGCAGCGCGCTGCTGCGGGTGCGCTCCGCCCTGATCTCGCTCAAGGAGATGCTGATCACGGGCGGCCCCGTGCTGCTGCTGGCCGTGGGCCTGGTGTGGATGGCCTACACCATGCTCGATCCCAACCCGCCGCGGCGCATGGTGCTGGCCACCGGCACCGCGCAGGGCGCGTACGCCGAGTTCGGGCAGCGTTACCGGCAGGCTCTGGAAAAACACGGCATCGAGGTCGTGCTCAAGCCCACACAGGGCTCGCTGGAGAACCTGCAACTGCTCAAGAGCGGCGAGGTGGACGCCGCCTTCGTGCAGGGTGGCTCCGACGAGGTGCAACTCGGTGACGAGGCGCCGGACGACGCGCTGCTGAGCCTGGGCAGCCTGTTCCGCGAGCCGGTCTGGGTGTTTTACCGCGACGACACCGCCAAGGCCAGACTCGGCCGCGAGACGCTCGACAGCCTGTCGCAGATGGCCGGCTGGCGGCTCAACGTCGGGCAGGACGGCAGCGGCGTGACCAACCTGATGCGCCGCCTGCTGGATGCCAACGGGCTGGACACCGCCACGATGCCGCTGACCCGGCTGGCCACCACCCCCGCCGTCATGGCCCTGCTGGCCGGCGAGATCGACGCCATGGCGATGGTCTCGGCGCCCGAGTCGCCGATCGTGCGGATGCTGCTGATCACGCCGGGGGTGCGGCTGCTGGACTTCGCGCAGGCGGAAGCCTATGCGCGGCGCGTGCCGCAGGTGTCGCCGGTCGGACTGCCGCGCGGGGTGGTGGATCTGGCCAAGGACTTGCCGGCGCAAGACGTGCGGCTGGTCGCGGCCACTGCGATGCTCGTCGTGCGCGACGACACGCACCCGGCGCTGCAGCAGCTGCTTGTGCAGGCCGCGCGCAAGGTCCACGGCGAACCGAACTGGTTCCAGTCCAAGGGCGAGTTCCCCAAGGGCGTCGGCGGTGACTATCCGCTGGCCCCGGAAGCGCAGCGCTTCTATGCCACCGGCGAGCCGATGCTGCAGCGCCACGTGAGCTTCTGGATGGCCAATCTGGTGGACCGGATGTGGGTGGTGCTGGTGTCGATCATCGCGGTGCTGATTCCGCTCTCAAGGGTCGTGCCGCCGCTCTACAACTTCCGCATCCGCTCGCGCATCTTCCGCTGGTACGGCAGCCTGCGTGAAATCGAGCAGCACATCACCGATGCCACGCGCAGCGCCGCACTGCTCCACAGCGATCTGGACCGCATCGAGGAACATGTCGAGCGCCTGCCGGTGCCGCTGTCCTATGCGGACGAGCTGTACTCGCTGCGCAGCCACATCACGCTGGTGCGCCAGCGGCTGGACGGCATGCCGGCTGTGCCCGTGACCTCTTCGACCTGACGCGACCCCACCCCACCATGACGCACGCTCCGACCTCCCCCGTCCCCGACCGACTGGCGCAGCTGCGCGCACGCCTGCAGCACCATGGACTGGCCGCCGTGCTGGTGCCGTCCGCCGATCCGCACCTGTCCGAGTATCTGCCCGAGCGCTGGCAGGGCCGCGTGCGCTTCTCGGGCTTCACCGGTTCGATGGGCACGCTGGTGGTCACACCAACCCGTGCGGCCATCTTCGCCGACAGCCGCTACTGGACGCAGGCCGAGGCCGAGCTGGCTGGCACCACGGTCGAATTGGTGAAGATCCCGACCGGCGCCGCGACGCACCACCTCGACTGGCTCGCGCAGACGCTGGCCGCAGGCGAGGTGCTGGCAGTGGACGCGGCCGTACTGGGGCTGGCGGCGGCCAAGCAGCTAGGCGACGCGATGGCCGCCCGCGGCATCGTGCTGCGCACCGATCTGGACGTGCTCGACGAGGCGTGGCCGGACCGGTCGGGGTTGCCCGCTGCGGCGGTCTACGAACACTGCGCCCCGCACGCAGCCGTGTCACGCGCCGACAAGCTCGCCGCAGTCCGTGCCGCGATGCAGCGGGCCAACGCCTCGCACCACCTTGTCTCCACCGTGGACGACGTGGCGTGGATCACCAACCTGCGCGGCGCAGACGTGGACTACAACCCGGTCTTCCTGGCCCACCTCCTGATAGACGCCACCGCCGCGACATCGCAAGCCACGCTCTTCGTCGGCGCCGGCAAGATCGACGCCGACCTGAATGCCCGACTGGCGGCGGACGGCGTGGCGCTGGCCGACTACACCGACGCAGCCCTGGCGCTCGCACGGCTGCCGGTAGGCGCCACACTGCTGGTCGATCCGAAACGCATCACGCTGGGGTTGCGGCAAGTGGTACCAACGGGCGTGCACGTCATCGAGGCGATCAACCCGAGCACCCTCGCCAAGAGCCGCAAGACTGCCACCGAGGCGACTTTCGTTCGCGAGGCGATGGAGGTGGACGGCGCGGCAATGTGCGCGTTTTATGCGTGGTTCGAGGCTGCGCTCGGCCATGAAGCCATCAGCGAACTGACCATCGACGAGCGCCTGAGTGCGGAGCGGGCGCGCCAGCCGGGTTTCGTCTCGCTGAGCTTCCCGACCATCGCCGGCTTCAACGCCAACGGCGCGATGCCGCATTACCGGGCGACGCCTGAATCGTTCGCTTGGATTTCGACGCCGGAAGGACTCGTCGCCGAAGGGCTGCTGCTGATCGACTCGGGCGCGCAGTACCTGGGCGGCACCACCGACATCACCCGCGTCTGGCCAATCGGCACGCCCAGCGCAGCGCAGAAGGCCGACTACACCCGCGTGCTCAAGGGCACGATCAGCCTGTCACGCGCCTGCTTCCCCGCCGGCACGCTGTCACCGCACCTCGACACGCTGGCCCGCGCCCCGCTGTGGGAAGCGGGGCTGGATTTCGGCCATGGCACCGGGCACGGCGTGGGCTACTTCCTGAACGTGCACGAAGGGCCGCAGAGCATCTCGCGGGCGGTACCGGATGCCTCCATGGCGATGTGGCCCGGCATGATCACCTCGATCGAGCCAGGGCTGTACCGCGACGGCCGCTGGGGCATCCGCATCGAGAACCTCGGGCTGACTGTCTCGGTCGGAGAACCCGACGAGTTTGGCGAGTACCTGGCGTTCGAGACGCTGACGCTGTGTCCGATCGACACGCGCTGCCTCGACTTCAGCCTGCTGCGCGACGACGAACTCCAGTGGCTGAACGGCTACCACGCCGAGGTGCGCCGCCGTCTGGCGCCACGGCTGGCGGACGCGGCGCTGGACTGGCTGGTGGTGCGCACCGAGTCCGTCTGAGCGGGTTCAGTAAGTCGTCGAATCGCCACCGCTGCCGTCGCCACGGTCGTCCGTGCGGCGGCGCATGCGGGCGGCGGCCTGGCGGTTCTCGTCGAGCGTGCCCCAGTCGGCAGCGGGAAACGGTGGGGTCGGCGACACCTGCTGGCCCCTGGCCCGCTGGCGGGCGCTGGCGATGGCGTGGTGGGCGTTCCAGGCGGCTTCCTGGGTCTGCTGCAACATCTGGAAGGCACTGACCACCTTCTGCAGCCGCTCGGCCTGCAGGCGCAGGGCTTCGGCTGTGGAGGCGCTTTCTGCCGCCATCGTGGCGTTGCTGGCTGTCAGGCGGTCGAGCAGCACCACGTCCTGCTCCGGCAACGCGGCCTGCGGGCCGCCGAGCTGCGGGTTCTGGCGGCGCTGCTCGACCAGGTCGGTCATGCGCTGGACCGAGACGACGATGGCGTCCATCGTCAGGTCAGCGTCGCGGGCAAGCTGGCCACCGAACTCGACCTTCTCGGCCGAGGCATGCACCAGCGTCTTGATTTCCTTGGCCGCATTCGCCGCACGCACTGCCAGCAGGCGCACCTCGCCCGCCACCGTCGCGAAGCCCTTGCCCTTTTCGCCGGCCTGCGCAGCTTCGACCGCCGCGTGCAGGGCCAGCAAATTGGTCTGGAAGGCGATGTTGTCGATCTTGCCGATGATCTCGAAGATCTCGCGGCTGGAGGCGCGGATGTCGTCCATGTTGGCCACGACCTGCGACACCACCTCGCCGCCACGCTGCGCCGCGGTCACCGCCACGCTGAGCATTTCCTGCGCGGTGCGCACGGAAACCTGGAGTGGCTGGTCACCTTCGGCCAGGGCCGGACGGTCAGCGGCCTGCGCGACCGCGGGATCGGCGTCATCGGAGCGCATCGGCACAGCCTGCGCCGTGGCCAGCGCAGCGCCTTGCGTGGCCGACTGCAGCCGGCGGCGGATGTCGGTCATGGCGCGCAGCAGGTGGCCAAATTCGTCTTGCTGGTGCGCGTCCGCCAGATCGTGGTCCTCGCCGTCGGCCAGACGCTCGGCGATGTCGACCGCCCGGTCCAGCGGCCACTTGATGCTGTCCACCAGCGTCCAGGCAATGAGCGAACCTCCCAGCAGCGCCAGCGCGCCGAGTGCGCCGAGCAGCAGGGTCCACTGCTGGTGCTGGGCCTGGAGTTGCGCGAGCTGTTCCGCCGGCACGTTGCCGAGCTGCATCAGCTGCACGTTGTTGTCTTGCAGCGCGTAGACGCCAAACAGCGTCAGCACCAGCATCAGCGCGATCAGGGCACCGAAACCCAGCCCCAGGCGGGTGACCACGGTCAGATCGGCAAGCAGGCGGCGGGTGTGGTGAAGGGAAAACATCGGGGAACGGGCTCCGGTCTCTGGTCGATGCCCCGATTCTGTTCAAGGTCTACGTTTTGCGAAATACATCACGTCTCGTCACACAGGCATGGAAATGCAAGAGCCTGCATGGCGTGCCTGCGAGCAGGGGAGCCGGATCCCGCAATCCGTTCCCGAACGCACCCTGTGGCGCCGAATGTTGTAAATCTGAACCTGCATCTGGAGGTTCCGGGGGCCCGCGATCCAAGGCTTGAAGCCCCGCATGGAGCCCCCGGATCGCCTCGCCCTTCACACATTCGGTCGCACCACCTTGGCCTGCAGGGCCTCGCGCAGCATCTGGATGCTGTCCTGCAAGTGCGAAGCCGTCTCGGCAGACCAGCCGGAACGATAACGTACCGCGCGCAGCCGCACCAGTAGATCCTCCGCGCGCTGGCGGATGAGCGTGCGCAATTCCACACGACCGAGCTGCGCGGGCTGCATCAGCACGCCGATCAGGCGCGTGGTGTGGTCCCGCTGGAGCGCCCGGCGCATGGCGGGGATGTCGCCACGGCCCGGCGCCAGATCGGCCCAGACCTCGGCGTCGATGCGCCGGTACAGATCCGCCAGTGCCAGGCTCTGTGATGGCTCACCCGCCTTGGCCACGCCGTCGAGCAGGCGCACCGCCACCCCCTCGCTCATGAGCTGGGCCAGCACGCCACGCTGCAGGTCCGACACCTGCGTCTGGGGCGTGAAGTCGGTGGCGATTGCGGCACTGCCGCTGAACAGGGCGTCGGCGCGCTCCAGGTAGTCGGGCGCCAGCCGGCGCTGCAGGCTCGGCGAGACGCTCAGGCTGTCCGGAGAAAGCACCTCGGTCGCCAAGGTGTCGAGCGCTGCGCGCTGCTGCGCTGCGGGGACGGGGGTCAGCGGATCGCGGCCAGTCCCCGGCGCATCACGCAGCGTGCGCAGGCCGCCGATCTGGCGCAGGAGGATGCCGCTGACCCGCGCCACATCGCGCAATGCGTATGACACGCCGCGGCGCAGCGTCACGTAATCGGCTTCGGCGGCCGGCCGGGCTTCCAGCCGACGCAGCAGGTCACGCGCGATGGCGATGCGCTTGCGCGCAAAGACCACCGGATCGTTGCCCAGATCACCCTGCAGCGACTCGGGATCGATGCCGAACAGGTTGTCCTCGTCGGTGCCGTAGGCGAGTTCCGGCTCGCCGCTGCGGGCGGCGATGCGCGCAAGTTCGGCGGCCTGCTCCCC
>JBEANV010000428.1:0-3664 GCA_041165285.1 Pseudomonadota bacterium
GAACTCCTTGACGGGGAAGGACAGGGTTGTCAGATGAGACAAAGCGTTGGATTGTAGGGCCCCGGCACGGCGCCTGCCGAAGGGCCGGATCCGCAGGGATCAAGCCCGTGCGCGCCGCTCCGATAAGGGGGAATGGTTTCCTCCTCCCTGCCCCCCGCCAGTGAACCGGCGGCGTACCGCGCCCCGCCACCGGTCCTGGACACCGCGGGCGGCGGCGACACCGCTCCCACGCGGGTGCTGCTGCAGGTCGGCAGTCCCTGGCGGGCAACGCTGGCCGGCGCCTTGCTTGACCGCGGACTGCAGCCCGTCCTGTCGGGAGAAGATGGCCAGGCACCAGCGGACGTGGTGGTGCGCGAGTTCAGCGGCCGCCAGACCCAGCGCGACGCCCGCCGCCCCGGCCAGGTCGCCAGACCGCCGATGGTCGCCTGGCTGCACCTGCGCCCCGGCGACGACGCATCGGCGCTGCGCCACCGCGCACTCGACGCCGGTGCCGTGTCGCTGATCCAGGCCAGCAGTTGCCCGGACGAGCTGGTGCGCGTCGTGGCCCACCTGAGCCAGCTGCGGCCCGACCACGCCACCGCCGGCGACGACACCCTTGCGCTGCTGGACGCCCCGCTGGCCCGCGTGCTGCGGCAGGCCAGCGCCCGCGCCCAGCTGGGTGCGCTGGTGCTGCTGGGTCTGCAGCGTTTCGACGAGGTCGTGCTGACCCTCGGCCCCAGCTTGCACGCCCCGCTGCAGAAGGCCATCGAACACCGGCTGCAGGTGGCCCTGATCGCCATCGAGGCGCGCCACGCCGGGCGCCAGCGGGCGCAGCTGACACGCAGCGAGGAAGGTCTGGCCGTGATCGTCTCGCCGCTGCTGCGCTCGACCGACGCGCAGGCGCTGGCCTGCGAGCTGCTGCAGCGGCTGGACGATCCGGTCGATGTGGGCGACCACCGGATCGTCGTCGGCGGCCACGCCGGTGTGGCCGTGTTTCCGCACGATGGCCACCAACCCGAGGTACTGGTCCGCCACGCCACGCTCGCGCTGCACGAGGCGCGTCGGCAGGGCCGCAACGGCTGCGTCGTCTATGGCCCGGCGCTGGGCCGCGGAGCCATGCGCCGGCTGCAACTGGAAGGCGCCCTGCGCCGGGCGCTGGCGCAGTCGGCCTTCACGCTGCATTTCCAGCCGCAGGCCGACCTGCACACCGGCGCCCTCACCGGCGCCGAGGCGCTGCTGCGCTGGCACGACCGCGATCTCGGCCGGGTCGAACCGACCGAATTCATCGCGCTCGCCGAGGACACCGGCCTCATCACCCGGATCGGCACCTGGGTGCTGCAGCACACCTGCCAGCAGATCCGCCAGTGGCGCGACCAGGGGCTGGACGTGCCGCGCATCGCCGTCAACGTGTCGCGGCTGGAGGTGGTGCAGCCGGGTTTCGTGGCCGGCGTGCTCCAGGCACTGGTGGACCACGGCCTGCCCGGCGGTGCGCTGACGCTGGAGCTGACCGAGCCGGCACTGATGCACGACACCGAGCGCCTCGGCGAGCGGCTGCAGGCGCTGCGGGCAGCCGGTGTCCGGATCGCGGTGGACGATTTCGGGAGCGGCTATTCGTCGCTGGCCCGGTTGAGCCGTCTGCCGCTGGACGAGCTGAAGATCGACCGGGTCTTCCTCGCCACGCTGGAAGGCAACGGCGCCAAGGTGGCCGCGGCCGTCATCGGGATGGGCCATTCGCTGGGGCTGCGTGTGCTCGCCGAAGGCGTCGAGCGCGAGGACCAGCTCGACTTCCTGCGCCGCCACGGCTGCGACGAGTTCCAGGGCCACCTGCTGTCGCATCCCCTGGACGCTGCCACGATGGGCCAGGTGCTGAGCCACGCCCGCATCCAGCACCGGCTGGTGATGGATACGTTCTCGCCAGCACCATCACCACCCGCGGAGCAGGCGAGACCGCCCCGGATGCCGCCCTTCCCCAGCTTGCCGACCCTGCCGATGGTCAGCGCCTGACAAGCGCCGGCCCGCGTCACGCAAGCGGTTTGCCCGCCTGCGCTGCCCGCGCCGCAAAAGCCGCCCGCTGCGCCGCGATCCGGTCGCGCGGGTTTTCCTTCACGACCCGCTCGTCAAGCTTCATCTCGCCGATGAAGCGGCTCGGCACCGCACGCTTGATCTCGCGTCCGCGCTTTTGCCGCAGCAGCGTGCTGACCAGCAAGGTACGCCGCGCGCGGGTGATGCCGACATACATCAGGCGACGCTCTTCCTCCAGGCGCTCGGCGGTCATGTCCTCCTCGTCACGCTTGAAGGGCAGCGTGCCCTCGTTGACACCGATCAGCACGACGTGCGGCCACTCCAGCCCCTTGCTCGCGTGCAGCGTGGACAGGGTGACGAGGTTCTGGTCCTGCTCGCCGCGCTCGGCCAGGCTCAGGATCACGCTGATCGACTGCGCCACTTCGAGCACGCTCTTCTTCTGCGTCTCCACGGTCATGCCACCGTCGTTGTCGATCTCGCCGCCACAGCGCTTGGCCACCCAGTCGATGAAGTCGATCACGTTCGACCAGCGGGCCGCGGCGACCTTGGGGTTCTCTTCGTTGTCGAGCAGGTGCTGTTCATAGCCGAGGTCGGTGAGCCACTCCATCAGCATCGGCCGGGCCGCTTCGGCGCCGACGGTCTGGCGGGCGCGGTATTCGAGGTCGTTCACGGTGCGGCCGAATTCGTGCAGCGACCCGACCGCCTTGACGCTCAGCGCCGTGCCAAGCGACTCCTGGAACAGCGCCTCGAACAGGCTCACGCGCCATTTGCCGGCGAAATCGCTCAATGCGGCCAGCGTCGTGTGGCCGATGCCGCGCTTCGGGGTGGTCACGGCGCGCAGGAAGGCCGGGTCGTCGTCCTGGTTCACCAGCAGCCGCAGCCAGCCGCACAGGTCCTTGATCTCGGCGCGGTCGAAGAAACTCTGGCCGCCGGAGACCTTGTAGGGAATCTGGGCCTTGCGCAGCGCCTCTTCGAGCTTGCGGCTCTGGTGGTTGGCGCGGTAGAGGATGGCGAAATCCTTCCACTCGGTGATGCCGGTGTATTCGCCCGTGGTGTTGGCGCGGATGGCCATGATCCGGGTCACGGCGCGCTCGGCCTCGTGCTCTTCCTGGTCGGATTCGACCACCTTGACCGGCTCGCCCTCGCCCAGGTCGCTCCACAGTTTCTTCTGGAAGATCTTGGGATTCAGCGCGATGACGTTGTTCGCGGCGGTCAGGATGGCGCCGGTGGAGCGGTAGTTCTGCTCCAGCGGGATCACCTTGAGGTTCGGATAATCCAGCGGCAGGCGTTTGAGGTTGTCGATCGTCGCACCGCGCCAGCCATAGATACTCTGGTCGTCGTCACCCACCGCGGTGAAAATCCCGTCCTGCCCGACCAGTGCCTTGAGCAGATCGTATTGGGTCGCGTTGGTGTCCTGGTATTCATCGACGAGGACATGGCGGAGCTTGCGCTGCCACTTCAGGCGGGTGTCCTCGTCGGTCTGCAGCAGCTTGAGCGGCAGGCTGATCAGGTCGTCGAAATCCACCGCCGAGTACGCCAGCAGCCGCTCTTCGTAGAGCTTCATCACGCGGGCCGCGATGCGTTCGTCGTCATCCTTGGCGGCGGCCTCGGCCTGCTCGGGGCTGAGGCCGTTGTTCTTCCACAGGCTGATGGTCCACTGCCA
>JBEANV010000429.1:0-11109 GCA_041165285.1 Pseudomonadota bacterium
CGTCGTCGTCGTTGGCGGTGTTGCCGCGGTAGTCCTGCCAGACCGAGCGGAAGACTTTGCCGTCGTAATCGGGATCGACGGCCCAGTATTCGATCAGCGCGAGCGGCTCCTGGTTCATCACCGCCTGGAGTTTCTGGCGGTTGGCGTCGTCGAGGTTGATCGCCTCGGGCGACAGCAGCACGTAGTTTCTGAGCTTGACGGTCAGGTGCTCGTCGGCGGTGTTGCCGGTGCGTTCGACCGGGTGGATCGTCAGGTATTGCAGCGACGAGAAACGGACCTGGCCGCGCAGTTTGTCGATGCCGCCTTTTTTCTTCAGGCGGTCGAGCAGGTCGGGGGGAATCACCAGCACTTCGAGGCGGTTGTCGTTGAGCGCGGTGATGTCCTGGCCGATCGACGACTCGAAATTCCAGCCGAGCACGACCACGCGGTCCCAGCCGCCGAGCAGGTTGTCGCGCTGGGCGATGGCTTTCTTGAGCGTGGCGATGCCGGTGAGTTTGTTGGGGGAGTCGGCCAATACCAGCGTCTTGCTGCTTTTGCGGGGGCCGAGGTCGAGGCCGGCGATCTGGCCGAGGTTGCGTTGCGGGTTGAATTCGGCGGGCAGCGACTGGGCGCCGTAGAGCGACAGGACGATCTGCGACAGGTCGCCGATGCGGAACTCGCGGCCCAGCGTCACCTTGGCGGCCTCGACCTGGTAGTCGCCGATGGCTTGGTACAGGAAGGGCTTGGCGCTCTGGTCGATCAGCCGCTTGCGCATGATCATGCAGGCGGGCTTGCCGAGGTCGGTCGTGATCCAGCGGCGACCGAGCTTCTCGGCGGCGGCGGCGGTGGTGCCGGAGCCGCCGTTGAAGTCGGCGACGATGGAGTTCTCGTTGGATGATGCCTTGAGAATTCTTTCGAGCAACGCCTCTGGTTTTTGCGTGGCGTAATCAACCGACTCTTTCGCTTGTGCTTGAACCGGTTGGATATCCATCCAAAGATCCTGAAGAGGAATTCCCGGCATGTCGTTCAAGTACCGTTTCTGTCTCGGAACCGTTCCAGGCTTCGTCTGAACTATCCGGCCTTGTGCGTAGAGTTCTCGCATCTTTTTTTCCGAGAATCTCCAATAGCGAGTGATCCCAAGAAACTCGTAGTGAGGATTTCCTTTTGTGGCGCCGCCCGGTGCCGTAGTATCACTCAGTTGATACCTGCCGCTGGAGTCTTCGTGCCGATAAAAGTTATCGATGTACTCTTGTGTGTATGGCGTAAAAACAGAATTCCATATTCTAGTAAGCGTTTTTCCATACAGAAATAAGGACTCGTGAATTCGACCCATATGTGTCGCTCCCTGCGTCACATCGCCTTTGGCTGTTTGTCTTTTCCAGATGATTTCGTTGACAAAATTCTCTTTTCCGAAAATGTCATCCATCACCAGCTTGACATAATGTCCGATATGCCAATCGAGGTGAACATAAATCGACCCAGTATCGGCCAGCAGTTCACGCATCAGAATCAGGCGAGGCGTGATCATTTCGAGATATGAAACCGTGCCTTTTTCCCAGGTGTCGGAGTAGGCGAACTGCTCGATCACCGTCGGCCGCTGCTCCAGCTCGACGCCGGGCAGTGCCACTTTGGTGCGGTAGTCGGCCTTCGAGTCGAACGGCGGGTCGATGTAGATCAGGTCCACCCGGCCGCGCAGTGACGGCGTGCGCTCGTCGCCGGCCAGCAGCGCGGCCATCGCCAGCAGGTTGTCGCCGTAGATCAGGCGGTTGACCCACGCATCCTGTTCGGACTGCGCCAGCCGGTCCTGTCGGGCGGCGCCCTGAATCCAGTCGGTGGCGCTGCTGTCCTTCGACGGCAAGACCCACTCGCGGGTCTGGAGGCTGACGCGGTGGCGGCTTTCGAGGCTCTCCAGGATCTTTTCGGCTTGGCGGCGCCCGTTGGCGACGATCTCGGGCAGTTGTTCTAGCAATGACTTCGACATAACTTCTTGTTCAGCTCTGTACCAACAAGAAGTTTATTGATCAGGTGAACAAAAAGTTCAGTTTTTTGAGCCGCGAACTGAACTATTTGTTCATATGAACGAGAAGCTTGAATTCGCCCAAAGACTCCGAGACGCGATGACCCGTGCGGGCCACGCCGCACGCCCGTCCGTGCTGGAGCGCGAATTCAACACTCGCTATTGGGGGGAGTCGGTCACATTGCAGGCGGTGAGTCGATGGCTCAACGGACAGGCAATCCCCTCCCAGGACAAGCTCCAGACCCTCGCCGAATGGCTCAAGGTCGAGCCGCAGATCCTCCGCTTCGGCGAAGGCATCGCCAAATCCGTCAAGCAGTACCGCGAACGCTGGGACGAGAAGCTCACCCACCAGGAGCGCGAGACGGTGGACGCCTTCCTGCAACTGCCCGCGCCGCAGCGCAAGGTGGTGCGCGAGGTGATCCTGACGTTCGCGAAGGTCTACAAGGACGACGAGGGCACGCCGTCTTCTTGATGGCGTTTGTGCGAGCGGGAATGACCGCAGCTCCGTCCCCGCATGGCGCGCTGGCTGTTGATGAGCCAGGACCGCACCCATGCCGACCAGTTCCGGGTCACGCACGAGTTTCTGGCCTCCATGCTCGGGGTGAGCTGACGGTGCTCGACCGTGCCGGGCTCGAAGCGGCTGCCTGCACCTGTTACGCCGCCGACCAGCAGTCCTGCGCCGATTGGCTTGGCGCCTCGTCCTACACACCCCGGCGCACGGTCTGACAGACACCGAGGCCGGGTGTCCGCACCATCGGGTTCATGGCTTTTTCGGAGCATTCCATGACCCATTCCCCCTCGGCCGGCCCGCACTGGAGCACGGCCTCCTTCGGTGACCCCGCCGACACCTCGCCCATGGAACTCTCGGCGCTGGGCGAGCACCTCGACCTGTGCCGCGGGACGCGGGGGCGCTTGTTCGCGGCGCAGTGCCGCGTCGAGGCCGTTCGCGGCTTTGTCGCCTCGCACCTGCTCACGACGGTGCTCGGGGCCGTGGTGCTGGTCGGTGGCGTCTGGTGGGTGCTGTAGGTTCGGCTGGACATGGCTCCCCTGGACTTGCCGCGCCTGCCGCCGATCCGCGCCGAGATCTTCGGGCCGCAACGCTTCGCCCAGCACGGCCGCAGCCTCGGCGAGGCCCACCGCGCCGAGCGCGCCACCTCGCACGCGCAGACCTTCTTCCCGCGCCTGCGCAGCAACATCGACGCGCTGCGCCGCGCCCACCGCGACATCAGCGTGCAGGCGGCCACCGGCGGCGACATCAGCCCGGCCGCCGAGTGGCTGCTCGACAACTTCCACCTGATCGAGGCGCAGTTCAAGGAGATCCACGACGGCCTGCCGCGGCGCTATTTCCGCGCCTTGCCGGTGCTGGTGGACGAGCCGCTGGCGGGGCTGCCGCGCATTTACGGCGTGGCCTGGGCGTTTGTGGCCCACACCGATGGGGCTTTCGACGACGATCTGCTGGTGCAGTTCCTGAGCGCCTACCAGGAGACACGGGCACTCAACCTGAGCGAGCTGTGGGCGCTGCCGACGACGCTGCGGGTGGTGCTGATCGAGAACCTGCGCCGGCTGGCCGAGCGGGTCGCCGCCAACCAGGTCGCTGACCCGGCCGCGCTGCAGATCCAGATCCAGCAGCGCGCCGACCAGGCCGCCGACAACCTGAGCGTGAGCAACGCCATCACCTCGCTGCGGGCCATTGGCGACGCCGACTGGGCCGACATCGTCTGCCGCACCAGCACCCTGATGCAGCGGATGCTGACCTCGCCGCTCTTCGCCGCAGAGCAGGCGGGGACACGCGACCAGACGCTGCACCGCATCGAGCGGCTCGCCCGGCGCAGTGGCCGCAGCGAGGTCGAGGTCGCCGACACGCTGCTCGACCAGATGCGCACGGCGACCGGCGACGAGCCGCCCGCTGCACGCCGGCTGGCCCTGCCGGTCTACCTGGGGACGCTGGCGCTGGGGACGGGCGGGCTGGTCGCCTGGCTGGTGCAGCGCCACGGGGCGGCGCCCGTCAGCGGGTGGGCGTGGCTGGCGGTGGTGCTGATGCTGCTGCCGGCGTCCGAAGCGGTCGTGGCGGTCCTCCACCGGCTGATCAGCGAGTTCGCCACGCCGCAGCACCTGCCCCGACTGGCGCTGGCCGGCGGCATCCCGGCCGAACACCGCGTGATGGTGGTGATCCCGGGGATGCTGACGGACGTGGCCTCGACCCAGGCGCTGGCGCACCGCCTGCACCTGCACCACCTCGCCAACCCCGAGCGCCACGCGCAGTTCGCGCTCCTGACCGACTGGGCCGATGCCGACACGCCGCAAACGCCGTCCGACGACGCCCTGCTGGCCGAAGCGGTGCGGCAGGTCCGTGCGCTCAACGCCCGCGATCCCGTTGCGGTCGGCGACGAGGCACCGCGTTTCCTCGTGCTGCACCGCGCCCGCCAGTTCAGCCCCACCGAGCAACGCTGGATCGGCTGGGAGCGCAAGCGCGGCAAGCTGGAGCAACTGGTCGCCGCGCTCGCCGCCTCGGCCGACGAACCCGCGACGGACGCCTTTCTCGACCTGGGCGCCGAGTCGCGCCTCGCGCCGGGGACGCGCTACCTCGTCACGCTCGACAGCGACACCCGGTTGCCCCCCGGCCGGCTGCGCGAGCTGGTCGGCGTGGCCGCGCACCCGCACAACCAGCCGCGGCTCGACGCGGCCGGCCGTGCCGTGGTCGGCGGCCACGGCATCCTGCAGCCGCGTCTGGTCACGCCGCTGCCCGCGCCGAAGGAGGTCACGCTGTACCACGGGCTGTTCGCCGGCCAGTCCGGCATCGACCCCTACAGCGCCGCCAGCTCCGAGGTCTACCAGGACTTGTTCGGCGAGGGCACCTTCACCGGCAAGGGCCTGCTGAACGTGCAGGCGGTCCACGCCGTGCTGGCCGGTCGCCTGCCGGAAGGCCGGGTGCTGAGCCACGACCTGCTCGAAGGCTCGATGCTGCGCTGCGCCGCGGTGACCGACATCGCGCTGGTCGAGGACGCACCCTTCCACGCCGATGTCGCCGCCTCGCGGGTGCATCGGTGGACCCGCGGCGACTGGCAGTTGCTGCCCTTCCTGCTGCAGCCGCGGCGCTACGGGCTGCGGGCCGTCCATGTCTGGAAGCTGTTCGACAACCTGCGCCGCTCGCTGGTGGCGCCGCTGTCGCTGGGGCTGCTGCTGGTGTCGCTGGGCGGGGCGGGGGTGTCGCCGTGGGTGGCGCTGGCGCTGGTGCTGGCGGCGTTTTCGGCCGGGCCGGTGATCGGGGCGGTCGCGGGTTTCCTGCCGGGCCGCGACGATTTGGCCCGGCGTTATTTCTACCGCCTGGCCGTGCTCGACGTGGGGCGGGCGCTGGGCGGCGGCCTGTTCCAGTTGGCGCAGTTGCTGCAGCACGCGCTGAGGGCGGCGGACGCGATCGGCCGGGCGCTCTACCGGATGGTGATCAGCCGGCGGCACCTGCTGCAGTGGACCACGGCGGCGGCGGCGCAGGCGGCGGCGTCGGTCGAGCTTCGGCAGGTGGTGCGCGGCCATGCGGCGGAGCCGGTCGTGGCGCTGGGGCTGCTGGGCGCCTTGTTCGCCACCGGGACACCGCACCCGGCGCTGGCCGTGGCGCTGTGCCTGCTGTGGGCGGCGTCGCCGCTGACGACGTGGTGGGTCAGCCGGCCGCGACCGGCGCGCCAGGATGTGGCGCTGTCGCCGTTCGAACAGGCCCGCCTCGAAGCCATCGCCCGCGACACCTGGCGCCTGTTCGAGCGCGTGATCGGTCCGGAAGACCGCTTCCTGCCGCCCGACAACCTGCAGACCCTGCCGCAGGACCAGGTGGCGCACCGGACCTCGCCGACCAACATCGGCCTGTACCTGCTCAGCACCGCCTGTGCCCGCGCCTTCGGCTGGATCGGCACACCTGAGCTGCTGACGCGCCTGGAGGCGACGCTGGCCACCCTCGCCACGCTGGAGCGCCACCGCGGCCACTTTCTCAACTGGTACGACACCGAGACCGGCGCGCCGCTGCGGCCGATGTACGTCTCCACCGTGGACAGCGGCAACCTCAGCGGGCACCTGCTCGCCGTCGCGCAGGCGTGTCTGGCGCTGGCCGAAACCGAGGCCGAGGCCAAGGCGCCCGACACCGTGCAGCGTCTGCGGACGCTGGCCGCCACCTGCGAACAGCTCGCCTGGGACGCCGACTTCAGCTTCCTCTACCACCCCAAGCGCCACCTGCTGCACATCGGCTACCGCGTCACCGAGCAGCAGCTCGACGCCGGTTTCTACGACCTGCTGGCCTCCGAGTCGCGCCTGACCAGCCTGCTCGCCATTGCCAAGGGCGACGTGCCGGTGCGCCACTGGGTGGCGCTCGGCCGGCCGTTCTACGCGGTCGGCACCCACGCGGGGCTGCGCTCGTGGTCCGGCTCGATGTTCGAGTACCTGATGCCCAGCCTCGTGCTCGACGAGCCGCACGGCAGCGTGCTGCGCGAAGCCGGCCACGCGGCGCTGCGCGAACAGATCGACTTCGCGGCCGGGCTGGGGGTGCCGTGGGGCATCTCCGAGTCGGCCCACGCCGGGCGAGACCACACGCTGGCCTACCAGTACGCGCCGCAGGGCGTGCCGCGGCTGGCGCTGCGCCGCACGCCGCCGGGCGAGCTGGTGATCGCGCCCTACGCGACCGCGTTGGCCGCGCTGATCGGGCCGCAGCGGGCGGCGGCCAACTTCACCGCGCTGGAGGCCCTCGGCGCCCGCGGGCCGCTGGGGTTCCTGGAAGCACTCGACTTCTCGGCCGCCCGGCAGGTGGACGGCGGCCTCTTCACGCCGGTCAGCACCTTCATGGCCCACCACCAGGGCATGACGATCGTGGCCCTCGCCAACGTGCTGCTCGGCGGCGTGGCGCAGCGGTGGGGCATGGCGAACGCGCACATCGAGGCGGTCGATTCGCTGCTGCACGAACGGGCGCCGCGCGAGGTGGCGGTGCTGTATGCGCCGCCGTCCGGGCCGCCGCTGCAGGCGTTGCAGCGGCGTGCGCCGGGCCTGCTGCGCGAGGTCATGCCGGGCGTGGCGGCGGTCGAGCCGACGCATGTGCTGTCCAACGGCCGCTACAACGTCTCGCTGCGCGCCAACGGCACCGGCTGGAGCCGCTGGGGCGCCACCGGCATCACCCGCTGGCGTGACGACGCGCTGCGCGACGCCTACGGCAGCTTCTTCTACCTGCGCTGGGACCGCCAGCCGACGCCGGTGTCCCTCACCCAGCACCCCGCCCCCGACCCCGCCGCCCATTACCAGAGCACCTTCCACGCCGACCGCGTCTGCCTGGACGCCCGCTGGCCCGAGCTGCAGGCGCACACCACCGTCTGGGTCAGCCCGGAGGACGACATCGAGTTCCGCCAGGTCGCGCTGCACAACCTGAGCGACCGGACGATCGACATCGAGCTGCTCTCGGCCTTCGACATCACGCTGTCCGACGCCCGCGCCGACGAGGCACACCCGGCCTTCACCAACCTGTTCGTCCGCGCCGAGTGGCAGGCGTCGCAGCAGGCGCTGGTGTTCGCCCGCCAGCCCCGGCTGCCCACCGAGCACGGCCTGCAGGCGGCGCACTTCCTCGCCGACACCGACCCGCAGGTCACCGAGGTGCGCCTGCAGACCGACCGCCAGTGCTGGCTCGGCCGCAACCGGGCAGTCAGCGATCCGCTGGCGGCGTTCGAGGCCGCGCCGACGGGCCGTGCCGACGGTGGGCCGGGCGACGAGCGCGTGCGGCTCGACACCGGGCTGGACCCGGTGTGCGCGCTGGCGGTGCGGCTGCGGCTGGCGCCGCACTCGGTGTCGCAGCTCACCTTCGCCACCGCCGCGTCCGACAACGGCGGCACGCTGCACGCGGTGATCGACAAGTACCGCCAGCCCAGCCACGTCAAGCGCGCCTCGCTGATGTCGGCCACGCTGACCGGCATCCGGCTGCGGGCGCTGCGCATCAGCCCGGAGAACTTCGCCGCCGTGCAGGTGCTGTCCACCGCGCTGCTGTTCAGCCTGAGCCGGTCGCCGACGCGGGCGGGGGCGCTTGAAGACCTCGGCGTCTGCGACCGGCGGCTGCTGTGGCGCTTCGGGCTGTCGGGGGAGCGGCCGCTGGTGCTGGTGCAGGTCGGCGTGGTGCAGGACCTGGGGTTGCTGCGCTCGCTGGCGCAGGCGCTGCGGCTGTGGTCGTGGGGCGAGGTGGCGTGCGACCTGGTGGTGGTGAACGCGGAGCCGGCGTCCTACCTGATGCCGCTGCAGCGCGAGATCCAGACCCTGCGCGAGCGCCACGCCGCCGACAGCGCGGCCGAGCGCCGGCTGCCCGGCCCGCCCACCACGACGCTGCACGCACTGCGGGCCGAGGCGCTGACGCCGGACGATCTGTCCACGCTCAAGGCGCTGGCGCGGGTGCGTTTCCACGGCGATGGCCGACCGCTGCTGCACCACGTCCAGGCGTGGAACGCGGGGCATGAGCAGGCCGCCGAAGCGCGGCTGGCGGTCTCGACGGTCCCGGTCACGCCCAGCGCCGTGTCCGCGCAGGCAACGACCACGGCGGGGGTGTTCGACGCCGCGTCGGGCGACTTCCGCTTCCCGGTCGGCGCGGGGCGGCGGCCAGCGCGGCCGTGGATCAACGTGCTGTCCAACCCCGCGTTCGGTGCGCAGGTGTCCGAGGCGGGCGGCGGCTACACCTGGGCCGTCAACAGCCGCCTGAACCAGCTCACCGCCTGGTCGAACGACCCGGTGGCCGACCCGCCGTCGGAGTGGTTCCTGCTGCAGGACTGCGACACGCTGGCGGTGTGGAGCGTGGCGCCGTCGGCGTGGGGCAGTGGCGGGGAGCACCGCGTCTCCCACGGCCAGGGCCTGAGCGTCATCGGCCACCGCCGGGGCGACCTCGCGGTGACGGCGGCGTGGTGCGTCGATGCGGACACGGCGGTCAAGCAGGTCCGGCTGCACCTCGTCAACCACGGCCCGCGCCCGCTGAACCTGCGGGTGATCGGCCTCGCCGAATGGCTGATGGGCGCGAACCGGCTGGACCGCAGCACCGTCCACACCGCGCCGCACCGCCAGCGCCTGCCGGGCCAGCGCGTCATCGCCCTGCTGGCCACGCAGCGCGAGCGGGCCGGCGGCTTCGGCAACGGCACCGCCTTCCTGGCGCTCGTCAGCCCGGACGACGCCGAGGTGGACTGGACCTGCGACCGGCGCGAGTGTTTCGACGCCTGCGGCGGCCTCGTGCTGCCGGACCATTTCGGCCAGCAGCAGGGCATCGGCTTCGACCCGTGCGCGGCGCTGGCGGTGCGGCTGACGCTGGCGGCGGGGGCGCAGGGCGAGCGGGTCTTCCTGCTCGGCTACGCCGACAGCCCCGCCGCGGCCCGCCGCATCGCCACCGTCGCGGCGGCCAAGTCGGCGGCGCAGCGGGTGGACGAGGTGCGCCAACGCTGGGACCACCTGCTGGGGGCCATGCGCGTGGCGACGCCCGACCCGCTGTTCGACGCGATGGTCAACCGCTGGCTGCTCTACCAGACGGTGTCGTGCCGCCTGTGGGCCAAGGCGGGTTTTTATCAGGCGGGTGGCGCCACGGGTTTCCGCGACCAGTTGCAGGACGCGATGGCGCTGGCCTGGGCCGCGCCGCCGATGCTGCGCGCGCAGATCGTGCGCTGCGCCTCGCGGCAGTTCACCGAGGGCGACGTGCAGCACTGGTGGCATGCGCCGCAAGGGGCCGGGGTGCGCACGCATTTCTCCGACGACCTGCTGTGGCTGCCGCACGCCTGTGTCCACTACCTGCAGGCGACCGGCGACACGGCCTTGCTGGACGAGCCCGTGCCGTTCCTCGCCGGCCCGCCCATCCCCGACGGCGCCGAGGATGCGTACTACACGCCCACCACCAGCGACGAGACCGCCTCCGTCTACGAACACGCCGCCCGCACCATCGACCGCAGCCTGCGCGTCGGCGCACACGGCCTGCCGCTGATGGGCAGCGGCGACTGGAACGACGGCATGAACCGCGTCGGCGCCGGGGGCCGCGGCGAGTCGGTCTGGCTTGGCTGGTTCCTGTGTCGGCTGGTGGCGGACTTCGCGCCGCTGGCCCGCGGGCGCGGCGACGGGGCGCGGGCGCAACGCTGGGAACACGCTGCACAGGGCTGGACGCTGGCGCTGCTCGGGCCGGCGTGGGACGGGCAGTGGTTCAAGCGCGCCTTCTTCGACGACGGCCAGCCGCTCGGCTCGCACGCCAACCCCGAGGCCAGGATCGACCTGATCGCGCAGGCGTGGGCGGTGCTGTCCAAGGTGGCGCCGCCGACCTGGCAGCACCTGGCGCTCGCCGCGGTGGAGACGCACCTGGTGGACCACGACGCCGGGCTGATCCGCCTGCTCGACCCGCCGCTGGCCCAGGCCGAGCCGAGCGCGGGCTACCTCCAGGCGTATCCACCGGGCGTGCGCGAGAACGGCGGGCAGTATTCGCACGCCGGGGTCTGGGCGCTGATGGCCGAGGCGCAGGCCGAGCACCCGCATCCGCACCCGTACCCGCCCGCTGGCCAGCCCGAAGCCGGCGACATGGTCTACCGCTACTTCACCTACCTCAGCCCTGCGCACCGGGCCAGCCATCCGACGCACGGCGCCGTCTACGGCATCGAGCCGTATGTGATGGCGGGCGATGTCTACAGCCAGCCGCCTTGTGTCGGGCGGGGCGGCTGGAGCTGGTACACCGGCGCGGCGGCGTGGCTGCACCGGGCGGCGATCGAATCGATGTTCGGGTTGCAGATCGGCCCGTCCGAACTGAGCTTCACACCCTGCCTGCCCGCGCACTGGCCGCGGGCCGAGCTGACGTTGCGGCGCGACGACCGGGTGATGCGCTTCACGCTGGTCCGCGCCACGGCGGCACAGGTGACGCTCGCGCCGGGCGAGCAGTGGTTGCGGCCGGGCGAGCGGCTGCGCTGGGTCGATCTGGCGGCGGACAGTCGGTGGGTGGTGCCGCTGATGGTGGATTCCGTTTGAGGGGATCGGCGGCGGGTGCTGTCCGGCACACGGGTGCGGCGCTGTCCTACAGCCGCAGGTGTCCGGCGCCGATGGCCCCGCCGGGCGGTCGTTTCTACAGTGCAGGTGTCGGCCCGGTGCGCCAGTGCACC
>JBEANV010000430.1:0-4819 GCA_041165285.1 Pseudomonadota bacterium
GGCGCTGAAGGAAGACCTGATGCCGCGTTACGCGCGCATGGTCTACAACGGCTACTGGTTTGCACCGGAGCGCGTGCTGCTGCAAGGGCTGATCGACGCTTCGCAAGCGACCGTCAACGGCACCGTCAAGCTCAAGCTCTACAAGGGCACGATCATGTGCGTGGGCCGCGAGTCGCTGACCGATTCGCTGTTCGACCCGAAGATCTCGACCTTCGACGACGACGGTGGCGCCTACAACCAGGCGGATGCGGGCGGCTTCATCAAGCTGAATGCGCTGCGCCTGCGCATCGCCGCGAACGCCCGTGCGGCGCGTGCCCCCAAGCCTGTCGAGGCTGCGCCAGCCAAGAAGAAGCCCGCTGCCCGCAAGGCCGCCGCGAAGAAAACCGCCTGAGGAGCCGGACATGAGCAACGAGCAACTGAGCGTCGCCAGCGTCGGCACCAAGGCCAACGTCTACTTCGACGGCCGCTGCGTCTCGCACGGCATCACGCTGGCCGACGGCACGAAGAAGAGCGTGGGCGTGATCCTGCCCGCGTCGCTGACCTTCAACACCGGTGCGCCGGAAGTCATGGAAACCGTGGCGGGTGCATGCAGCGTGCTACTGCCGGGCCAGAACGAATGGCAGACCTTCGGGCCGGGCCAGTCGTTCCATGTTCCTGGCAACGCGAGTTTCCAGATCCGCGTCGAGGGCGAGCCTTACCACTACATCTGCCACTTCGGCTGATCGACGCAGGGTGATGGAGGCGGTGCGTGCAGCCAGGCAGTGTGGTTCTGCACGCACCGCCGGACGTCATACCCCCTGCGAAGGGGCGGTGTTGCGGCATGATCCTCGCGGCCGGAGCTTTCGTGGCCGGTTGGTGGAGAAGGAAACACTGTGAACATCACGCGTCGGCACTTCCTGGCCTCATCCGCAGCTCTGGCTGCTGTCTCGCCGACCGCGCAGGCGCTGGACCGGCCGAAGGGCAGGGTGGTGCTGACCGTCACAGGCCGCATCGGCATCCGCAACTCGGACAAGGCTGCCGAGTTCGACATGGACATGCTCGCCGCGCTGCCGCACCACACGTTTTCGACCAAGACACCGTGGTATCCCGAGGCCCGCAAGTTCACCGGGCCGCTGCTGCGGGACGTGCTGGCCGCTGTCGATGCCCGGGGCAAGAACCTGCGGGCCATCGCGCTCAACGATTACAAGGTCGATCTGCCAGTGGGCGACGCGCTCAAGTTCAATCTGGTGCTGGCCCGTCTGATGGACGACAAGCCGATGCCAGTGCGCGACAAGGGGCCGCTGTTCATCGTCTATCCCTTCGATTCGGACGAGGCGCTGCGCACTGAGCGCTACTACAGCCGATCCGCCTGGCAGCTCAAGGCGATCGACGTGCGCGAATGATGCCGGCGACCCGGGTAGGGCGCCTGATGGCGCTGATGGTGGTCTTGCTGATGGCGGTTTTCGGGGGCATCGGCTGGCTGCAGACCCAATCGCTGGCGCTGCTGAATGCCAGGGTGGTCTACCAGGGCGACAACATCGTCTGGAGCTTTTTCCAGCTCGAAGCCGAATCGCTGCGGCTGGGCCAGGCGCTGCATGTGGCCGTGGCCCGCCAGGAACCCATCGCGCTCGATACCCTGAACGAGCGTTATGAGATCTACGTCAGCCGCATCAGTCTGGTCGAGCCGGAGCGCACCCGCGACGTGATGCCCGAGCTGGAGGAGCACCGTTGGGTGATCGCCCGGCTGCACGCGCTGGTGGCCCGCATGGACCGGGTCATCGGGCCGGATGCACCGCGGCTGGTCGATCCGGCCGAGATTCTGGCCTTGCTGCCCGAGTACGAAGAGGCGGCCCAGTCGATCCGCGACCTCTCGCTGCTGGCCAACCAGGCCGTGGCAGAAGGGGTCACGCGGCGCAATGAGGCTGTGCGGGACCAGAGCCGCATCGGCATCGGGTTGACCCTCTTCCAGTGCCTGCTGATTGGTGCGTTTGCCTACGTGGTGGTGCGGCAGGTGCGCTCGCTGGAGCAGCGCCGCAGCGAGCTGGAGCAACTCGCCCAGCGCTTGCAGGACGCCCGCACCGAGGCCGAGCGGGCCAGCCGTGCCAAGAGCGCCTTTCTGGCCAACATGAGCCACGAGCTGCGCACACCGTTCAATGGCCTGCTGGGGATGCTGTCGCTGCTGGGCGGGGCGGGGCTGACCGCCCAGCAGCGCGACTACCTGGGCACGGCGCGCCAGTCGGGCGAGCACCTGATGAGCCTCCTGAACGACGTGCTCGATTATTCGAAGATGGAGTCCGGTCGGCTCGATCTGGTGGTCCACACCACCCGCTTGCGCCAGACCGTGCAGGAAGTGCAGGCCCTCATGGCGCCTCAGGCCCGCGACAAGGGCTTGCAGTTCGAGGTCGATTTCGCTGCCGACCTGCCGCCGTTCGTGCTGGCTGATGCCAAGCGGATCAAGCAGATATTGTTCAATCTGCTGGGCAATGCGATCAAGTTCACCGATGCGGGCCGGGTGCGCTTGCAGATCGACCGGCTTCCAGCGGGCGACGGCCCCGCAGCGATCCGGTTTCGCATTTCCGACACCGGCATCGGCATGGGCGAGGACACCCGCGCGTGCCTGTTCCAGCGCTTCAGCCAGGGCGATGACACCATCAGCCGGCGATTCGGGGGCACCGGCCTGGGGCTGGAGATTTCGCGCACCCTGGCCGAGATGATGGACGGCGAGATTTCCGTGGCCAGCCAGATCGGGCGGGGCAGTGAATTCACGGTGGTGTTGCCGTTGCCCGAACTGGAGGTCGATGCCGACGCGCTGGAGGCGGAGGCATTGGCCGTGGCACTGCTTCCCCCCGACATGCCGCCGGGCCTCGGTCTGCGGGTGCTCGTCACGGATGACCATCCGGTCAATCGCCAGTTCATGCGGGCGCTGCTGGAGCAGCTGGGGCACCGTGTCCTGCTGGCCACCAATGGCGAAGAGGCGGTCGCGCTGGTGCGCGAGCAGGCCTGTGATCTCGTGCTCATGGACCTGCACATGCCCGTCATGGATGGCCTGGCCGCAGCGCGGGCCATCCGCGGGTTGCCCGTGCCGCAGCAGTCCGGTGTGCCCATCGTGGCGCTGACCGCGGACGCTTTTGCCGAGTCCCGCGAGCGGGCGCGGCAGGCGGGCATGGACGACTTCCTGGCCAAGCCGGTGCAGTTGCACGACGTCGAGGAGATGCTGCGCAAGTACTTTGGTGTGCGTGCGATCGACAGCATGGTCCCGATACTGGCTGCGTCGGTCGCCGGGCCCGTGAAGCCGGAGCGGCGGCGCCGCAGCCGCATCAAGCCGGGCGAGGCAGCGCGCACGCTTGATCTGGTGCGCATCGCCGATACCTGCGCGGCGCTGTCCGTGCAGTCTTACAGGGCGCTGCTGGCGGGTTTTTTGTCCGATGACAGTGCGGCCCAGGCCGACTTGCTGGCATCGCTCGAACAGGGCGGCGAGGCGTCAGACCGCTCGAAGGCGGCACATCGGCTCAAGGGCGCGGCGGCGAGTCTGGGATTGCGCGAACTGGCCGATACGGCGGACGAGATCGAGACACACGCCGAGGCATTGACGCAAGAAACCGCTGCGCTGGCTGCGCAGCGGCTGCGCAGCCAGTTCGAGGCGGTTCGTGAGATGACATCCAGACTGGGCTGGCTCAGCGCCTGAGCGGCGCCGGGGCCGGCCGGATTCGCCGTTCAGGCGGCAGCAGCGATCTGGGAGGTGTGTTCGGCGCCACGCACTGTGTCCTGCGTGGTGGCGGTGCGGGTGGCGCTCCAGCGCTCGACGTTGCCGCGGCGGAAGCTCACGACAATCTGGTTGCCGTAGCTGTCGCGCCAGAGCCAGTCGTTGCCACGTTCGTTCATGCGCTGGCCCAGGCTCTTGGAGATGTCCAGCACCTCGGCCATGGTCATGCCGTGACTCAGCTTCGACTGCAGCGTCACCACGCTGTCGACCATGCCCTTGGGACGGTCTGCCACGTTGCGCAACTGGCGCGAAGCACGGTTGAACTGGAGGATTGACCAGAAGGCGATGACCGTGAAGGCCAGCACCAGACCGGACCAGCGGAAGGACCACCAGCCGGCCAGCAGGGCAGCGGCCATCAGGACGGCATTGATCGTGCGTTGAAATGGAACTTTCATGTACCGGATCTTATCGCCGGAGAGGGGGAAGTCGTCCAACGCCACCACGTAACGAAAGGTATTAGCCCCGGGTTTGAGGGGGTGCAAAAAGTCATCATGGGCATGAAATGTGTAGGGGATGTCTGCCTGGATGGCCTTGACCAGAACCGGTTCATGCCATCTGGCGGACGGCCTCGATGGCCTCTTCGATTCGTTCTATCGGGTGAACCACCAGCCCGTCGATCGGCTTCTTGGGTGCATTGGCCTTCGGAACCAGCGCCACGGTGAAGCCGAGCTTGGCGGCTTCCCTGAGCCGCTCCTGGCCCCGCGGCGCCGGGCGCACCTCGCCAGCCAGCCCCACCTCGCCAAATGCGATGAACCCTTTCGGCAACGGCCGGCCGCGCAGCGAACTCTGGATCGCGAGCAGCACGGCCAGATCCGCCGCCGGCTCACTGATGCGCACGCCGCCCACGGCGTTGACGAACACATCCTGGTCCGCGCACGACACCCCTGCGTGCCGGTGCAGCACCGCCAGCAGCATCGCCAGCCGGTCCCGGTCCAGGCCGACGCTGAGGCGCCGCGGACTCGGGCCACCCGCGTCCACCAGTGCCTGTATCTCCACCAGCAGCGGCCGCGTCCCTTCCAGCGTCACCAGCACACAGGCCCCCGGCACCGGCTCGCTGTGGCTGGACAGGAAGATCGC
>JBEANV010000431.1:0-6703 GCA_041165285.1 Pseudomonadota bacterium
CAGTTCACCTTCCAGGGCATGGGGCTGCAGCACGTCTGGGGCGAGGCGCTGTGGCTGTCCGAGCTGCTGCCACCCGTCTGCATCCTGTTGGGGGTGCTGGGCGCCTTTCTATTCATCGACCGCGCGCTCGACATCCGTGGCCTGTCGCCCTGGCTGTCGCGGGCGATGCGCATCGGGGCGCTGCTGTGTGCCGTGACGCTGGTGCTGCTGCTGGCCGGCGTGATCACTTACCGGGATGGCCAGCGGGTCGCCAAGGTTCTGGGGCAGTTTCCGACGGTCCTGGCGCTGCCGATCGCCTGGCGGCGCTGGCGGCAGGGGGACCGGGCCGCTGGCTACATCCTCGTTGGCTGGGGTGTCTACACGGCGGGCGTGGTGGTGCTGGCGCTGCTGGTCAGCGGCCGGATTCCCGCCACGCCCGTCACACTGCATGTGTTCCAGATCGCCTCGCTGGTCGAGATGGTGATGTGGCAGGTGGTGATGGGCATCCGCGTGGACAGCCTGCGCCGCACTGCCGAGCGCGACCACCTCGACGGCGAGCGACTGCGCCGTCTGGCCGACACCGACGCGCTGACCGGTGTGCTGAACCGCCGCGGATTGCAGACCGCCGCCGCACCCGTGCTGCTGCGCGCCCGGCCGGACGCGCTGGTCGGGCTGTACCTGCTGGACCTGGATGGCTTCAAACCGGTCAACGACCGCCTTGGCCACCATGCGGGCGACTCGGTGCTGATCGAGATCGCCGCCCGGCTCGGGGCACAGGTCCGGCAGGCGGATCTGGTGGCGCGCATCGGGGGCGACGAGTTCGTGGTGGTGGTGGGCGAGCTGCGGGACGAGGACGCCGCCCTGCGCATCGGCGACAAGTTGCTGCAGGCCATGCGCACGCCCATCGCGGTGCAGGGCGTCGCCTGCACCGTGGGCGCGACGATTGGCTACGCGCTGGCGCCGACCGATGGCGCCGACATCGGCGGCCTGCTTGAGAAGGCTGACCGGGCCATGTATGCCGGCAAGCAGGCCGGCAAGCTGCAGATTCGGCGCGCCGTAGCGCCCGCCTGAGCGGGCTCGACCTCATCAATGCACGAACCCGATCGGCGACCGCTTGCCCGCACCGCTGTCGGGCAGATCCGCCTGTACGACCGTGGTGCGCCGTGCCAGCTTGGCGTTGCCAAACGCGGTCATCCACGCCCGGCGCATCTCGCGGGGCACCATCTCGGCGAAGCGTTCGAGCACCGCCTCGGAGGGCGTTTCATCGAAGCGCCGGCCCCATTCGTGCGCAGCGCGGATTCCGGCGTACAGCCGCAGCGCGATGCGCCGGGCGGCGTCCGCATCCGGCATCGGCACCTCGTAGACATTCATCCGGTTGAGGATGGGCTCGGGGATGGCGCGCTGCTCATTCGCGGTGGCGATCCAGATCACCTGGCTGGCATCGATGGCGACCTCGGCGAACTCGTCGGTGAAGCTGTGCGCCGTGTCGTGCTCCAGCAGGCTGTAGAGCGCGCCGAGCGGGTCGTAGGCGTGTTCGCCGCCGGCCTTGTCGATCTCGTCCACGACGATGAGCGGATTCGCGTAGGCGCCATCCACCAGCGTCTCGAACACCTTGCCCGGTCGCGCCCCTTTCCACTGGCTTGACGCGCCCGACAGCACCCAACCGGCGGTCAGCGAACTCATCGAGACGAAGCCCATGCCCGTGCCGAGCAGGTGCGACAGCTCGCGGGCAAAGTGCGTCTTGCCCACGCCGGGCGGGCCGAGCAGCAGCATCGGCGTGATCTCCAGCGCGTCGCCGCTGTCCTCGCACAAGGCCAACTGGCGGCGCACGTCGTCGAGCACCGGGTGGAAGTTGGGCAGCTCGTCGTAGAGGTGGTCCATCACCGGCAGGCCGGAGGGCTTGACCTGGAACCGCTCCGGGCCTTTTTCGAGCATGCGCTCGTAGGTGGAGCGCAGTTGTTCGTGGTCCTTGGGGGCCAGCTTGGTCAGCCGGCGCTCGACATCGTCGAGCCGGTAGAGGTGACGCATCCGCGCAATGGGGATGGTGCAGACGAGATCGGTGCAGCGTTGGCTCAAGGAAACCTCCGGAAGACACGTCAGGGGTGGTGACACCCGTCGTGACTAGCATGCCGCAAGCCAGGTTCGCGGCACAGCGGGGAAGCACCCTCAATTGCGGGCAGTTCCGCTGACTGATCGGGGGGCGGCAGCGCTCGCTGTCCTTGCTGGCCTTGCTGGCTTCAGCTTCGCGGGCACATGCCGAAAGCCGTAGACGTTCCTGGTTCCTGGAAGGCTCTGAGGTAATGGTCTGGCGCCGACTTTTGCATGCGCTGTCGATTCATCGCGCGCTGACTTGCATGCTGTTGAGCCTGCTGGCGGCGCTGTGGCTGGGGGCCGTCCCGGCGCGGGCGGCGTCCGCCGATCCGGGTGCCCGCGGGCTGATCGTGCTGACGGACCGACACCAGACGGTCGAGGTCTGGCCGGCCGTGTCGGTGCTGCTCGACCCTAAGGGATCGTGGACGCTGGACGAGGTCCGCCTGCGCTTGCCCCAGCGCTGGCGTCCCGACGTGCCGGAGTCGAACTTCGGCGAGCGCCGGGAGGCGGTCTGGCTGATCTGGGAAGTGGAGCTGGCGCCGTCCGCCACCGGGGCGTGGCTGCTGGATGTGGCCTATCCAGCGCTGGACGAGGTGGATCTGCACGTGTTGCGCGATGGCCAGCCGCTGCACGGGGCCTACCAGCGCGCCGGGGACACCCGGCCGATGTCCTGGCGTGCTTTGCGTGCGCGCACGCATGTGCTGCCCTTGGACTTGGCCCCCGGTCGCTACACGCTGCTGCTGCGCGTGGCGACCACCGGCAGCCTCATCACGCCGCTGCGCCTGGTGACGCCCGAGCAGTACCACCAGCAGGACGCCCGCGTGCAATTGCTCCAGGGCATCTCGTCGGGTGTGATGCTGTGTCTGCTGCTGTACAGCCTGGCGCAGTGGGTCAGCCTGCGCGACCGGATGTTCGCGTACTACAGCCTCAGCATCTCGGGCATCGGCTTGTTCCTCTTCTCCTTCAACGGGCTTGGGCTGCAGCACCTCTGGGGTGAGCACGTGCGCGTGTCGGAGGTGCTTTCGCCCGCCTGCGTGCTGCTCAGCTCCGCCGGGGCCTTCCTCTTCATCGACCGCGTGCTGGACATCCAGAGCCTGTCGCCGCGCATGTCCCGGGTGATGCACCTGGGTGCGGCGATCGCCTTGGCCTCGATCGCACTGCTGCTGACCGACCTCTTCGGCTACCGCGAGGCGCAGCAGGTGTCCAAGGTTCTGGGCCAGTTGCCGATGTTCCTGGCCCTGCCGTTTGCCTGGACACGCTGGCACCAGGGGGATCGGGCGGCCGCCTATGTCTTCCTGGGCTGGGCGCTGTATGCCATCAGCGGGGTGACGATGGGTCTGCTGGTGACAGGTCAGGTGGCGGCCACGTTCGTGACGCTGCATGCGCTGCAGGCCGGCTCGCTGGTCGAGATGGCCCTGTGGCTGGTGGTGCTGGGCATGCGGGTCGAGCAGTTGCGTGGCCAGGCCGAACTCGCCACCCGCGATGGCGAGCGCCTGCGCCGCCTGTCCGAAACGGACGCGCTGACCGGGCTGCTCAACCGGCGCGGGCTGCAGGCCGCCGTCGCTCCGCTGATGGCACGGCAGCGCCCGGGTCGGCTGGTGGCGCTCTATCTGATCGATCTCGACGGGTTCAAGCAGATCAACGATCGCCAGGGGCACGACGTGGGCGACGAGGTGCTGATCGAAGTCGGCGTGCGGCTGCGCACCCAGGTCCGCGACGGCGATCTGGTGTCACGCACCGGCGGCGACGAATTCGTCGTGCTGGTGGGTGACCTGCCCGATGACGCCACGGCCCAGCGCATCGGCGTCGACCTGTTGCGGGCGCTGGTTGCGCCGATGCCGGTGCGTGAGGTGTCCTGCGAAGTCGGCGCAACGATCGGCTACGCCTTGGCCCCGATCGACGGCAGCGAGATGGCCGCGCTGCTGCGGCGTGCTGACCAGGCGATGTACCTGGGCAAGCAGTCCGGCAAGGGCCAGGTCCGCCGCCTTGAACACTGCGGCTGAACCCGGGTGGACGTGGCGTGCCAGCCGCGACATACTTTGCCCGCCCGGCTCGAAGGAGTTCTCATGAGCGATCTGCTGCACACGGTGTCTTCCCGGTCCCGACGCGTCGGGCCTGTCGTCCTGCTGGCGGCCACGCGCAAGGGTGCGTGGATCCTCCACGGCGATGCCAGACGCCAGTCCTGGCGCATTGATGGCCCGCACTTCCTGGGCCACGTCGTCAGCCACCTTGTGCTGGACCCGCGCGACCGCCAGACCCTGCTCGCGGCGGTGCGCACCGGGCACCTCGGCCCGACGATCTTCCGCTCGACCGACCTGGGCCGCACCTGGACCGAGTCCACGCGCCCGCCCGCGTTCGCCAAGGCCGCCGCGGGTGAAACCGGCCGCGCCGTCGACCACACCTTCTGGCTCGCCCCGAGCGTGGCCAGCGAGCCGGGGGTCTGGTACGCCGGCACCTCGCCGCAGGGCCTGTTCCGCTCCGAGGACGGCGGCGTGACGTGGGCGCCGTTCTCCACGCTCAACGACGATCCGCAGTTCCGCGGGTGGATGGGCACGGTGCAGGACGGCACGCCCGACGGCCCCAAGCTGCACTCCATCCTGGTCGATCCGCGCGACCCGAAGCACCTGCACATCGCGATGTCGGGCGGCGGGGTCCACGAGTCGGTCGATGCGGGCCAGACCTGGACGCCCCGCGTGCGCGGCATGGCGGTGGTCGGGGGCTTCGATCCAGCGGACATCACGTTCCACGACCCGCATTGCGTGCGGCGCTGTCCGACCCGGCCGGACCGGCTCTACCAGCAGAACCACTGCGGCATCTACCGCCAGGACCGGCCGGACGCCGACTGGGTCTCCATCGGCGACACCATGCCGGCCAAGGTGGGCGCGATCGGGTTCCCGATAGTCGTGCATCCACGCGACGCCGACACCGCCTGGGTGTTCCCGATGGACGGCTCGGATGTGTGGCCGCGTGTCAGCCCTGGAGGCAAGCCGGCCGCCTACGTCACCCGCAACGCCGGGCGGACGTGGCAGCGACAGGACGCCGGTTTTCCGCGCAACCAGGCGTGGTGGACCGTGAAGCGCCAGGCCATGTGTGCCGACGCAGGCGATCCGGTGGGCCTGTATCTCGGCACGACCAGCGGCGAACTCTGGCTCAGCCGCGACGAGGGGGCCGCGTGGGCGCCGCTGATGCAGCACCTGCCGGAGATCTACGCGCTCGACGTGGTGGACCTGCGGTGAAAGTGATGACGGTGCTCATTCCGTCGGCGCTGCAGTCCTACACTGGCGCGCCGCTCGTCGAGGGCTCGGGCGAGACGCTGGGCGCTGTGCTCGACGGGCTGGAGCAGTGTTTTCCGGGGCTGCGCTTCCGCATCGTCGATGAACAGGACCGCATCCGTCCGCATCTGCGGGTCTTTGTCAACGGGCGGCCGATGTTCGATCTGTCGGCGCCGCTGCCACCGACCGAGCAGATCAACTTTGTGCTGGCGCTGAGCGGCGGCTGACCGGCTGATCCGCCCGCTGCGGTTACTTCACGAAGGTATTGAGCTGGATGATCGGCAGCAGCACCGCCAGCACGATCACCATCACCATCGCCCCCATCACCACGATCAGCAGCGGCTCCAGGATGGTGGCCATCTGCATCGCCCTGCGCTGGACCTCGGCGCCGAGCTGTGTGGCGGCGCGTTGCAGCATCACGGGCAGCTCGCCGGTCTGTTCCCCCAGGCGGGCGAACATCGACAGCAGGCCGGGGAAACGCTTCTTCGACGACAAGGCCGAGGCCAGCGGCGCCCCTTCGCGGACCTGCACCAAGGCGGCCAGCGCGTCGGCTCGCATGGCGCGGTTCGACAGCGTTTCCGCCGCAGCCTGCAAGGCTTTCAGGATCGGCACGCCCGAGCCTGCCAGCATCGCCAGCGTGCCGGCGAAGCGCGCCGCGTTGTAGCTGCGCGCCAGCCGACCGACGATCGGCAGCGTCAGCACCATCGCGTCGAGCCGCTCGCGAGTGGCCTCGTTGCGCCGCGCCAGCACCAGCAGCCCGCCCGCGCCGCTCAGCCCGAGCAGCAGCGCCCAACCCCAATGCCGCAGAAACGCGCTCAGGGCCAGCATCGCGCTGGTGAGGAAGGGCAGCGCCTTCTTGCTGCCGGCAAAGACCTGCGCGACCTGCGGCACGACGTAGGTGACGAGGAAGATGACGATCACGATGGCGACCACCGACACGATCGCCGGGTACAGCGTCGCGCCGACCAGCCGCGACTTGAGCGCCTGGCGTTCTTCGAGGTCGTCGGCGAGCTTTTCCAGCACGCGGCCGAGTTGGCCGCTCTGCTCGCCCGCGGCGACGACGGCGCGGTACACGTCGTCGAATTCACGGGGTGCGCCGCCCAATGCGCGGGCGAAGGGCGAACCACCGTTGACCTCGGCACGCAGGTGGGCGAGCAGGTCGCGCTGGCGTGGGTCTTCGGCTTCATCGGCCAGCGCGGTCAGGGCGCGTTCCAGCGGCAACCCGGCCCCGACCAGCCCGGCGAGCTGCCGTGTCCAGATCGCCAGCGTCGTCGCCGAGAACACCCGCCGCCGCATCATCGAGCCGCCCGCCGCCGCCGTGGCCGCCGCTTCGGACGCCACCGGCTGCACGTCCAGCGGCA
>JBEANV010000432.1:0-2864 GCA_041165285.1 Pseudomonadota bacterium
ACGCTGCGCGTCGAGCGCGGGCGACAAGTGGCTCAGCAGCAGCTGGCCGGCGCGCACCGCATCGGCCACTTCGCCGATTGCCTTGGGCGGCGTGTGCAACGTGTACAGCACGTCGGGGGAGCCGGGTGGGTCGAGCACCACGCTGTTGAAGACCAGCAGGCTGGTGCCTTGGGCGATTCGCCGCAGACCCGCCAGCCCGCTGGCGTCGATGTCGCCGCTGAAGGTGATGCTCTTGCCGGCGTGGTCGATGCGGTAGACGACGGCCGGCGCGTCGCGGTGGTGGCCGGCCACGGCGCTGATGCGCAGGCCGCCTTCATCAAACAAGGTGCGCACCTCGGGCAGCGCCGCCGCCGTGGCGGGTGCGTCGATGTCGGTCACTTGAAAGCGCAGCGGCGTTGAGAAGTCCTTCAGGTAGCCGAAGGCGCCCTGCTTGCCGAACAAGAGGTCAATGAAGCGGCTGGTGGCCGGGAAGTCGGCATCGTCGGCATCGAGCGCACGCCGCCCGGCCGGCCCGAAGATCTTGAAATCGACCGGCCCGCGGTTGGACACCGCACGGGCCTTAAAGAGGCCTGGCAGTCCACCGGCATGGTCCACATGAAGGTGCGTCAGCAGCACGATGTCGGCCCGACCCAGCGCCAGCTTGGCTTCACCCAGGCGCACGAAAGATCCCGGGCCGGCGTCGACGAAAACACGCGCCACGCCATCCACCAACACCACGAAGGCCGAGCCCGCGCGGCCGGTGGCACCCGGGCCGCCCGAGCCCAGCACCACGAGTTCCAGCGCCGGCGGGGCGGCCGTCTGGGCCTGAGCTGCGAACGCGGCGGGCAGCGTGCACATGGCCAGACAAAGTGCCGCCAAGCGGCGCCGGCAGGGGTTGGCCAGAGTTTTCATTCGATCCTTTGTGCGGGCGGGGCGACAACGGGGCGAACCGGAAGCGGCAAGCCCCCGGCTCGGTCGTGCGGTGCGCCGGTTCTCTGACAGTTCCCGGTTTTCAGTACGCCGCCACCGCCTGCGCAGCGGCCACCGTGGCGACGATTCGCTGCCCGGCACGCTCGACCTTGGAGATGCTCAGGTCCTCGTTCAGCACGTAGGCCGTCTTGCCGTCGCGCGTGAACACGATGGCCTGGCGCGGCTGCTTGAAGCCGGCGATGGTGGCGACCACCTTCAACGTGGCCACGTCGATCACCGACACCGTGTTGTCGGCCAAGTTGCCCGAGTAGACGAAGCGGCCGTCGGGCGTGAGCGCGGCGCCGTAGGGGTCGCGGCCCACCGGCACGGTGCCGGTGACGCGGCGCGCGGCGATGTCCACCACCGCGATGTCGTTGCTGCCGCTGTTGGCCGCAAACAGGGTCTTGCCGTCGGCGGTGACCGAGATGGCGCGGATCTTGTTGAAGCCCGCGATCTCGCCCTCGATCTTGTCGGTCTGCGTGTCGACGATGGTGACCTTATCGCCCAGGAAGTTGGTGACGTAGAGCTTTGCGCCGTCCGGGCTCAGGCGCACGCCCTGGCGCGGCTGCGCAAAGCCGGTGATCACGGCCTTGGCCTGCCCGCTGGCGGTGTCCAGTCGCGTCACGGTGCTGCTGGCCTGGTTGTTGACGTACAGCGCGCTGCCGTCCTTGCTGAGCGCGGTGCCGAAGGCGCCGGGGCCGGCCGCCAGCGTCGACGCGGTGGCCAGCGGCTTGAGCGTGGTGGTGTCCAGGCGCGTCACCGTGCCCAGGCTGCTGTCGGAGACATAGAAGCTCTTGCCGTCGGGCGCGAAGACGATGTTGCGCGGCGTGACGTAGCCGCGCAGCACACCGCGCACGGCGCCGGTGACCAGGTCGTAGACGATGACATCGGGCCGTTCGCTGTAGGACACGACGGCCGTGGCCTCGTCGGGGCTCAGGGCCAGCGAGTTGTTGCGGATCTGGCCGTCGAAGGTGACGCGGGCCGGGGTTGCTTCGGCGGCGCCTGCGGGCAGGGTGGCCGTCACGAGGACGAAGGTGCTGCACAAGGCCAGCGCGGTGGTGCGGAAGAAGGTATTCATGGGATGTCTTTCGGAGAGTGTTGAGAAAAGAGGGAAAGGCTTGCTGTGGTGGACGAGGAGAGCCCGTGGTTTATTCCGTCGGGCCGTGAATTCGAGGCTTCAGCCGAGCAGGGCCGGTACCCAGCGGTTGATCAAGGCACCGCCGACGATGAGCCAGCCGAACAGGATCAGCGCCAGCAACAGCGGCTTGGCACCGGCCTTGCGGATGGCGCCGATGTGCGTGGACAGGCCGAGTGCGGCCATGGCCATGGCCAGCAGCGCGGTGTCGATCTCGGTGGTCACCGCCACCACCGAGGCCGGCAGCCACTGCAGCGAGTTGAACAACACCACCGCGACGAAGCCGAAGGCGAACCAGGGCACGGCGAGCTTGCCTGGGGCCTGGCCCGTGGCGGCGGAAGTGTGGGCGTGGCGTTTGTCGTCACGTGCCAGCCAGGCCGACAACATCACCAGGAACGGCGCCAGCATCATCACCCGCACCATCTTCGCGATGACGGCCGAGTTGGCCGCGTCCGGGCCCACCGAACGCGCCGCGGCCACCACCTGGGCTACCTCGTGGATGGTCGAGCCGGCGTAGACGCCGAAGCCGTTGGCGCCACCCGGAATCAGCGCCCAGTGCTGGTTCAGCTCGAACAGCGCCGGGTACAGAAAGATCGCCAGAGTGCCGAACACCACCACCGTGGCCACCGCCACCGTTACCTGCTCGGCGCGCGCCTTGACCACCGGTTCGGCAGCCATCACCGCGGCGGCGCCGCAGATGGAACTGCCGGCGCCGATCAGCATCGCCGTCTTGCGGTCCAGGCCCAACCAGCGCGTGCCGATGAAGCAGGCCAGCGCGAAG
>JBEANV010000433.1:0-13105 GCA_041165285.1 Pseudomonadota bacterium
CTGCCCGACAACGCGCCGAAGCTGGCGGTCGAGCCAGGGCGGGTGTGGCTCAACGGCCTGTTCCGACACGGCTGGCTGCTGGCGCCGGCGCTGATCGAGCAGGCGATGAGCCAGGTATCGACATGACCCTCACCGTGATCCTCAATGGCGAGCCAGTCGAGTTGCCCGACGGCACCACGCTGGCCGCCCTCATCGCGCAGCGTGGCCTCGCCCCCGAGGCGGTTGGCACGGCGGTCAACGGCCGCCATGTGCTGCGCGCCGCCCGGGCCGAGCGGGTGCTGATCGACGGCGACACCCTCACGCTGTTTCAACCCATCGTCGGAGGCTGAAATGCAACCCTCTCCTTGGACCGCCTACGGCGTCACGCTCCACAGCCGCCTGCTGCTCGGCACCGCTGGCTACCCGTCGCCCCAGGCGCTGCACGAGGCCATTGTCGCCTCCGGCACCGAGGTGGTCACGGTCGGCCTGCGCCGCATCCAGGCGGGCGCGGGCGACAACGGCCACATCGCCGCGATCCAGTCCGCCTTGCGCGAACGCGGCGCCCGGCTGCTCCCCAACACCGCCGGTTGCCGCACCGCCCGCGAGGCGATCGAGCTGTCGCACCTGGCCCGCGAGCTGTACGGCACGCCGTGGATCAAGCTCGAAGTCGTCGGCGACGAGCAGACGCTGCAACCGGACCCATGGGAGCTGGTCACCGCCGCCGAACAGCTCATCCGCGACGGCTTCGCGGTCTTCCCGTACTGCACCGATGACCTCGTGACCTGCCAGCGCCTGCTCGATGCTGGCTGCGAGGTGCTGATGCCGTGGGGGGCGCCGATCGGGTCCGGGCAGGGGCTGATCAACCCGTGGGCGCTGCGCACGCTGCGGGAACGCTGGCCGGACGTGCCGATGGTGGTGGACGCTGGCATCGGCTCGCCCGCGCACGCGGTGCAGGCGATGGAGCTGGGCTATGACGCGGTGCTGCTGAACTCGGCGGTGTCGCAGGCGCGGGAGCCGGTGCGGATGGCGGCTGCCTTCGGGCAGGCGGTGCAGGCCGGGCGGCTCGGCTACGAGGCCGGCGTGATGGCGCCTCAGGCGATGGCCGTGGCGACCACGCCGGTCGGCGGCCGGCCGTTTCTGCTGTGATGCGCCCGATCGTCTGGAGCATCGCCGGCAACGACAGCGGCGGCGGCGCCGGCCTGAGCGCCGATGCGCGGGCGGCCGAGGGTTGCGCGGTCCACCTCTGCCCGGTCGTCGCCTCGGTCACGGCGCAGAACTCGCTCGGCGTGCAGCGGGTCATCCCGGTCGCGCCTGACGTGCTCGATGCGCAGCTCGCGGCGCTGGCGGACGACCTGCGCCCTGCGGTGATCAAGACCGGGTTGATCGGCAGCGTGGCGGGCCTCGCCGTGCTGGCGCGCTGGCTGGACCGGCTGGACGCGGACGGCGGGCCACGGGTGCGGCTGGTGATCGACCCGGTGCTCGGCGCGAGCGCGGGCGGTGCGGCGTTCGCTGACGCGGCGCTGATTGACGCCTACCGCACGCAGTTGCTGCCCCGCGCCGACCTCGTCACGCCGAACCGGCGCGAGGCCGCACGGTTGCTCGGCCAGCCCGAGGTGGCGACGCTCGCCGAGGTGCCCGCACAGGCGGCGGCGCTGCGGGCGTTGGGCGTGGCGGCGGTCTGCATCACGGGTGGGGACAGCCCGGATGGCGCCGACGCACTGGACTGGCTCGACACGCCGAACGCCCGCGGCTGGCTGTCACTGCCGCGGCTTGATGTCCGGCACACGCATGGCACCGGCTGCACCTTCGCCACCACGGCGGCGGCGGCGATGGCGCGGGGTTTTGTCGCGGCCGATGCGCTGGTGCTGGCCAAGATGGCGACGACGGCGGGGTTGGCGGTTGGCCACGCGGCGGGGCAGGGCGTCGGGCCGGTCGGTTTCGACGCCGGCTTCGCGGCCGATCCGCGCTGGCTGCCGCGGCTGGGTTGCGACGAGGCGTTGCCGGGCGTTGCGTTGCCTGTCTCGCAGGTGCCGCCGCCGCCCTGGCCGTCCGGGCTGTACGCCATCGTCGATTCGGTGGCGCAGGCCGAGCCGCTGTTCGCCGCCGCCGAGCCGCTGCTGTGCGCGGTTCAACTGCGCATCAAGCGGGCGGCCCATGCCACGCTGGACGACGCCGCGTTTGCCGATGTGGTGCAGGCGCAGATCCACCGGGCGCTGGCGCTGCAGGCCACACAGCCGGCCGGGGCGCGGCCGGTGCTGGTGATCAACGACCACCACGCGCTCGTGCTCGACGCCATCGACGCCGGCCAGCTCGACCCGGCGATGCTGGCGCTGCACCTCGGGCAGGAGGACGTGCTGGCGCTGGGTCATGCTGGTCGGGCGCGGCTGGCGGCGGCGCAGGCGCGGGGGCTGTCGCTGGGGCTGAGTTCGCACAGCCTGTGGGAACTGTGCCGGGCGGCGGCGCTGTCGCCAGCGTGCATCGCCTGCGGCCCGGTCTGGGCGACGACGACCAAGGACATGCCGTGGCACCCGCAGGGGCTGCACAACCTGCGCTGGTGGGCGGCGATCTCGCCGGTGCCGGTGGTGGGCATCGGCGGGCTGCTGGCGGTCGATCAGGTCGAGGCGGTGGCGGGCAGCGGGGCGGCGTGTGCGTGTCTCGTGCGGGCGCTGGCAACACGGCCTGGCGAAGCGGAGCCGGTGGCACATCGGCTGGCTGCCGCGGTGGCTGCCTGGCACCGCGGATTGGCCTCAGCCCGTGAACCGGTGCCGCATTGGCCGCGCCCCAGTCTGGATCCAGCCGTGGCCTGAAGCGGTCGGGCTCAGCGTTCGACCGGGGGGTGTGTCAGCACGGAGTGTCCCTGGTGCCCGGCGCACCAGGCGCGCACCTGCTCGGCGGGCAGCCCCTTGCCACAGGCGTTGCCCTGCGCGCCGTCGCAGCCCAGCTCGCCCAGCCAGGCCAGCGTGCCGAGATCGTCCACACCGTCGGCGACGATCCGTGCGCCCCAGCCCCGTGCCAGCGCCGTCAGCGCCCGCACGACCGCTGCCCGCTGCTCCATCCGCGGCAGCAGTGACAGCGCGCCCACGTCGAACTTGAATTCGCTCACCGGTTCAAGCCCCGCCAGTGCGACGTGCAGGCTCAGTCCCGACCCGCCGTCGTGGATCGCCAGCGCCACGCCGGCCTGGGTCAGGGCTTCGATGGCGTCGCCACCGCGCTGCGCGATGGCGGCAGCCTGGGCCTCGACCATGAAATGCCGCGCCGGCCAGCGGTGGCGGTCGAGCAGGTCCAGCAGGGCCGGCGCCAGCCCCGGCTCGTCGAGCAGCCGGCCCGGCAGCGGCAGCGACAGGCGTTTCACCAGGCCCTGCTGGCGCCACGGCAGCGCGCTGCGCAGCGCCACATCGGTGACGGCGAGCAGGTGGGTGGTCAGCTCCTTGCGGCTGGCCTGGCCCGGATTGCCCAACTCGGTGGGCGAGAAATCCTCCTGCGCCGGTGACAGTCCCTGTGTCGAGATCTGCAGCCGCGTGACCCCGCCTTCGCGCAGGTCCAGAACAGGCTGGAACACGGCACGCACGCTGCCATCCATGGCGGTCGAAAAACCCGATGGCGTGGGAACCGACCGTGGCTCGAACAGCGCCGTGACGACTTGCGCGTGCCGCGCCTGGTCGAGCGCCATGCGGGCTTGCACGATCAGGGTATCGGCATCGTTGGCATGGCGCGGGCACAGGGCCACGCCGATGTGGACCTGGATCCGGTCGGCAAACTCGGCCGCGATCTTCTGGCCCATGGCCATCAATCCGGCCACCGAGGGATTGCCGGGCAGCAGTGCGGCAAAGTCGCAGGCGCTCATGCGCGAGAAGCTGTCGGTGCGCCGGCTCAGGCGGTGGAGCTGGCAGGCGAACTGCTGCATCACGGTTTCCATCGCGTTGGCGGACGTGCCCGGTGTCGTCGGGCTGGTGCCGATGTACATGAGCGCAAAGGCCGAGCCGCCGCGTGCCACACCCGCCGTGGCTTGCCCGAGTCGGTCCAGCAGCAGATCCCGGTGCGGCAATCCCGTGCGGGCGTCGATCAGGCCGAGTTGCCGCATGGTGGCGTCATGGTCCTCCGCCAGCAGGGGGCCGTTTTCCATGACCACGATGCGCAATTGATTCATGAAAGTCTGTCCGGCGGGGAAGCGTCTAGGGATGGAAAAAATGCTAACACAGGGGATCCGACCCGGCAGAAACGAAATCGTTCCGATGCAGGCTATCAGGCTGGCTTCATAAAAATCGTGACCATTTTCACGATAGTAGGCGCATTGGAGATGGTTACAAAAAGTAACTCGTTGCTCTGCCCAGGAGGTATCCCATGGATGTTTTTGGTCAAGTGCGGTGGCTTGATCTGTTGCTCGTCGGTCTGACGGGCCTGTTGCTCGGCGGTTTGTTCGAGTCGCTGCGGATGCGCAAGTTCCAGCAGGCCAAGATCGATGCGGTCCATCGCCGGTGCTGGTCCGAGCAGGACCGCTGGCTGGACGAGCATGAGGCGAAGTCTGCCACCGTCGAACAGGAGCGGCTGGAGGCGCTGGCCCGGGCGCAGGCCGCGGTGCAGGAGCGCGACCAGGCCCGGGACGCCCATGGGCAAGCCATGGAGCGGGTGCGGCGCGAGATGGACGCCGCCCGCGCCGGCTACTGCCGGGCCGAGCAGGCCCTGTGCCAGCAGCTGCTGTCACTGGACCGCCAGGTGGCGGCGGAGCGGACGGCACACCGGCGTGAGGTGCAGGCGCTGCGCATGCAGTGCGACGAACTCGGCGAGATGCTCGCATTGGAGCGGCAGGCCGTGCGCATCGACGCCGACCAGCACCGTGAGGTCTGCGGCGCCAGGGACCAGCTGCGCCAGGAGGTCACGAAGCTGCTGGACCTGCTGGACGAGTCGGACGCCGCACAGGCCGCCCTGCAGCACCGGGCCAATGTGCTGGAGCAGCAGCTGGCGCTGGGCCAGCGCCAGCTCGAAGAAGCGCGCCACACGCTGGAGAGCGAACGGGCACGCGCCCCGGTGCTGCGGCCGGTGGCCCAGGCGGCGATCACCACCATCGCCACGGCCGTGCTGGCGCCGGGCGCGTGCGGGCTGCGGCCGTTCGAGCACCAGCCGGACAGTCCACCGCCCGACAAACTGCTGCGCATGGCCGGCGTTGGCCGCCGTGCCCACCGGGAGAACTGGGTCGGACAGGCCAGGGCGCTGCTGGACGAGCAGCGCCGCGAGCGGCGGGTCTACCCGGCCCGGCTGCCTCCGGGTGCGCAGGATCGGCGGGTCAGCCCGCGCCAGACGCAGGCACTGGTCGCGGCCTGAGCGGACGGGCTGGGCGCTCGCCGCGCGGCCGACTGCCGGGCAGCAGCTCCTCGCACAGTGTCAGCAGGTGCTCTGCCGTCCACCAATGGCTCAGCGCCAGGTCGGCCATGCGCTGGCCATCGAACAGCACCATGGCGTCGAACAGGCAGGACAGCGTGCGCAGGCGGGCCATCACTGCGTCGATCTGCCGCGGCTTGACGGTCAGGTTGGACAAGGCCTCGGAATAGGCGCGGCTGACCTCCGCAAGTGCCGGCGCATCAGGCCGCCCGAGATCCCCGTCCAGCAGCATCTCGACCAGCCGGGCTTCCGGCACCATCACCGCGTTCCAGAAGTTGTCGCGGGCCCCGAAGCGCTGGGCCGCCACCTCGCCCGCCTCGGTGGCCAGGCGCCGCGCGGCGATGCGCTCCTCCTCGCTCTCCCACGGGGTGATCGCGTCCAGCGACAGGCGGTTGATGGCGTGGAACGGCGAGAACGGCTGCGTGCCTCGCCCGCCTTCGGCCAGCGTGTAAGCGGTGATCGCCTCCTCCAGCGAAGCAAACATCTTCGCGCCGTGGCAGCTCACCAGCTCCGGATTCCCGGCGTGCTGGAGCACCTGGGCGGCATGCAGGCTGGCCATGTGGACGTGGCTGCCGCCGCGCAAGGCACAGCGCTCCGGACTGACGACAGGCTCGCCCGGGTTCTGCTGATCCAGCATGCGCTGCGTGGTTTCCAGCCGTTGCAGCGCCTGGAGGATCAGGGCGTCGTTGCCGGTTCGCTCGCCCCAGCGGGCTTCCATCATCGCGAGCTGTTCGATGGCGCGCATCGGTACCCTGCCGCGCAAGTCGTCGTGCTGGAGCGCAGCGCGGTAGGCTTTGCAGGCCTGCTCCGGATCGTCCAGCTCGGCCCAGGTCGTGCCCAGGGCGGACAGGATCAGCGGGTCGTCCTGCCAGTCCACGGGGATGCGCTGTGCGATGTAGGCCGCGAGCTGGGTGCGCTGGTCTGCCAGCACGCCGGGGTTGAGCAGGCACAGGCGGCGCGAGGCCTGTGCGCTGTGGCGCGACAGCTCGTCGAGCAGCTCCTCCACGCTGACCGGCGGCGCTTCGGCCGCGGAGGTGCCGCCGCGCTCAGCGCCGGCCTCGGCCTGCCAGGCCGGGTCGCCGTAGGCCTGGAAGGCGCCCCAGGTGACGTCGTCGCGGTCCTGTTCCCAAAGGGCCTTGCGGGCCTTGAAAACGGCGTCGCCGAAGGGTTGGTTGTCGCGCAGCAGCGCTTCGTAGAACACCTGCCCGAACCGCGCCGCCAGTGCGTCGCTCACCGCCCAGCCCGCCACGATGACACAGCGCACGCCCACGCCGATCAGGCGCTCCGCGAGGCTGGCCGCCAGGCGGTTGCCTTGCGGATCGCCGCCGACCACGACCCCCATGTGGCAGCAGTTGAGGAACACCAGCTCCGGCACGGCCTCCATGGCCTCGATCTCGGCCGCCGTCACCAGCAGCCCGTCGGACAGCACGACACCGGAGCGCAGGCCGCCGTCGCCGTGCTGTAGCTGGTGGACGCCGTGCGCGCTGATGTGGACGATGCGGAAAGGCTTGCACAGCAGCGAGCCAAGCACCTGTGTGGCTGTGGCCACCAGCGGGCCGACCAGCGGCATGACGTCGTACCCCAGCCCTTTCATCAGCACCGTGAGGGCCTCTGCCTCAGCCTCGGCACCGGGCAGGTTGTCCGGATCGGCGAGCGCGCTGCCGTCGCGGCCACGGAAACCGGTCGAGAAGCCCTTCACGCTGGGATTGCCGATCATCAGCACCGAGCGGCCCAGACTCTGGCGCACCCGCGGCCGGTACTGCGTCGTGTTGAGCTGGCGCACGACCGGCGTGCGCAGCGACAGCGGGACGCAGGTTTTTTCGTCGTCCGGGTCGGGTGCGTAGAGCAGCTCCCAGGGCACGTTGGCGGTGGCCTCGTCCACCACGAGCACGATGCGCTCCAGTTGCCGGGCAGTGTCCTTGAAGTCGTGCGGCACCATCAGGTGGAACAGCATTCGGCCGATGTGTTCGTTCCACACCGGGCTGCCGCTGTGCTGCTGGACCAGGGCCTCGATCAGGCCGGGCTGGCGCTGCTGCACCACCGACTCTGCGCGGGCACGCTGCCCGACATACAGGAACTTCAGGCAGTCCGCCATGCGCGGGCCGCCCTCGCGGGCGGCTGGCGACGTGTCCGCAGCGTTGGTGCGGCTGCCATCGACACAGGCCGCCTGCGTGCGTGCATCGGTGACGATCAGGCGCGGCCAGTAGCTGGCGTTGCGGGTGTCGGCCAGCCGCGGGCGCAGCCCATCGCCTTCGACCAGCCGGGCCTGGCAGGTCAGCGCAATGTCGGCCTGACGGGCTTGCGTGGCGAGTGTGCCGGCCAAGCTCCGCAGGGCGTGGACCGCGCTGATCGCGGTGTCGAGGTACATCTCGACGATCTCCAGCCGCTCGATGTGCAGCCGCGCTCTGGCGGTTTCGGCAAAGCGCTGGTTGGCCTCCAGCACGCCGCGCACCAGCGCCTCGACCGAGGCGGCCACGGTCAGGTTGAGCGAGGAGTTGTAGCCGATCAGCAGCGTGCTCAGCGACAACGCCCGCTCGGCGCTGCCCAGGACGTCCTGGGCCTGCATCAGGTAGCGCAGCGCGCCGGTGCGCACCGACTCGGTCAGCTCGCGGGCACCGAGCGCACCGTCGTAGCGCCCGAGCCCGACGACGATCGCGCCGCGCAGGCTGCCGCGGCGGCGCTCGGCGTCGTTGGGTGGCGAGATGACGACGGTGGCCGTGCCACGCGGGCCGGCGTAGAGCCCGAGGCGGTAGCGCTCGCTCAGCGCGCCGTCGAGCAGCTCTCGGTCCACCACCGCCTGCGGGCCGGCGATGGGGTCGTGTTCGTAGTGGCCGACCATCAGCGGCGTGCTGACAAAGCGCAGATCGCCGGCGCGCACCTGCACGTTCATGGCGCGGCTGCAGGTGCGGGCGACCCGGGCGGCCGGCTGGCGCGGGCGGCGCGTGCCGCCGGACAGGCCGCGCATCAGCAAGGCGGTGTCCAGCGCTTCGGGCGGCCCGGCGTCGTAGCGGGTGGCGGTGTCGGGCGCCGCGTCCCGGGTGGCGGGGGGTGTGCTGGGGATCAGTCGGGTCGATCCGCGCTCCAGCAGTTCGGTCAGGGCAGGGAAGCCGTCGCGGCTGGTGGTCAGTTCACCGTGTTCGGCAGGCAGGTAGTAGTGGCGGCCGATGCCGTCGAGGCGGCCGGAGGCCCAGGTTACCGTGCCATCACCGCGTGCGGTGCCCACCATCTGCAGATGGCCGCCGTCGATGTACACGCCACAGGGCGTGCGCCGGGCCGTACCGTGGACGGCGACCGTGCGGTCCGAGTAGGCGGGTGGCAGTGCGGCGTCTGCTCCGGTGGCCTGGCGCCAGAGCCAGCTGCCCTCGTCGAGCGCGTGCTGGCTCGGTGTGGCGGCGTGGCCATCGCCAAACCAGCGGTCGCGATTCGCCTGGCCGAGCGCAGTCCAGGTGTCCGCGTGCTGGAAATCGGGACGGTCTTCCGCACAGGTCCGGTCATCCGGCTCTCCGGACCCGTGCCGCGGCAGCAGTTGCAGCAGTCCGCGGAATCCGCCCAGCGTCGCCAGGGCCGTGTCCATCTGCTGCGCGGTGTCACGCCAGACCAGCCCGCGCAGCGCCGCCGACTTGCCTAGCAGCGCTTCGACGGCGGCGTGCGTGCCGTGGTGCGGGGTGCCGAGCATCACCAGCCGGGCGCCGTCGCGGCGCATCAGTTCGTCCACCACGGCACGGCGGCGCAGGATGCAGGCCCGCACGACCAGCCCGCCCAGCCCGTGGGCCAGCAGCCGCAGCGGTTGATCGGTTTCGCGCAGCAGGGCGGTCAGACGCTCGCCGAGCCGGTCACCGAGCACCTGCAGCGGCTGGCGCCAGTCGTAGGGGAAGGTCTCGACGCGGTGGGTGGCTGCGAGGTGTCCGGCGAGATCGCCGTAGACGGCGTCGAACACGGCATCGGCTTCGACCTGCTGCTGCGTCCAGGCAAGCGACGCCAGGCCGCCCAGCGGCAGGGTCTGCGGATCGAACCAGACCCGCTGCCCGTCGGCACCGCGCAGGTGCGAGGCCATCAGCCCCGGCAGGATCAGCACGACTGGCCGCGGTGCCGTGGTGCCTGGTCCGCCGGACCCTTGCGCTGCGCTGCGTGTGCGGGTGCCGGCAGCACGCGGGCCTGCGGGGCGGCCGGCCATCGGTGTCCAGCCTGGTTCGTCGCGGGGACGTTCGGCGCTCAGCCAGCCGAGCGCCGCGCGGCGGGTCGTGTCGTTCATGAAGTAGCGCCAGTGCGCGACCTGCCGCCCGCGGTCGAGCAGGACACTGGCCTGCGCCGTGACGGCCACGCCGCCGAGCATCGCATCGGTGCCGATCAGGAGGTCGTGGCCGCGCTGCTCGTCGTCCAGGCAGTCGCTGAGGGCTGCGCCGAGCGGGTACAGCAGGCTGCTGCTGTCGGCATCCCCCGCGATGACGGCCATGTCGAGGCCGGGCTGCACCGCCGCGCGCAGCAGCAGCCGGGCCAGCGGCGCGTCCGGCAACAGAGAGGCGAGGCCGGGAACGGTGCGGACGTCGATCTGGCGCGAGACGATCTCGACCACGGCACGTCGGACGGCGGCGTGCAGCGGCTGGCCGGCGAGCAGCGGCACCTGTCCGACCTGCGCCAGCAGGCTGGACAGGAACAGGTCCGGGTGCTCGGCCAGCCAGGGCGATCCGGTCCCGGGGCAGGCGACGCGGACATGGCGTTCGACCACCACCTGTCGGGTGCCGAGGCGGCTGGCCAGCGTCTGCATCAGCGTTCGCTGCGCTTCGGACGCGGCGTCCTTCGCGGTGTCTGGCAGGCAGTGGGCGATCTCCGGCTCGATGTCATGCACACACAGGAGGTCGCCCACCAGCCCGCCACGGCCGTGGCTCAGCAGGCTGACCCGTGCGCCGACGGGCAGCGCGTCGAGCAAGTCGATGGCGTTGCGCAGGGGGCTTTCGGACAGGGTGTGGTGTTCCAGCGCCCAGAGTCCACCGGGGTAGCGCCGCTCCAGCACGGCCCACAGCGTGCGATCCCGGCTGGCGAGGTCGGCAAAGCTCCCCGCCGTGTTCGAGGCGAGGTCATGGAGGAACACGAGCATCGGGCGCGCCGCCGACAGCGTGTCGGCGCGTGCCCCGAGGCGCTGGCCGTTCCAGCGGTACAGGCCGGGTGCGGGCAACAGCGGGGCTTCGATGGCTTGCATCAGTGCCCTGGGGTCGGGGTCTGCAGACAGGCCGCCCACGGCCATCACGTGAACCTGCGCAATGGCCGTGCCTGTCATCGTCGGCGGCTGGCGCCCGGTGGGGTCGGGCCACGGCAGGCGGTCCAGGCGCCAGGCGCCGTCGGGGTCGGCGAGTGCCGGCTGGTGGGCCTTCAGGCAGTGGTCCAGCCGCCCCGCTGTCGTGAGCCAGGTGCCGCCGTCTGCCAACACGAGCGCCAGCAGTCCCCGTCCGTCCGCAGGATCGGTTTCGGTTGGAGTGTCCGAGTCAAGGGTGAACCACGGTGCATCGGGTGCGGCGGTGACCAACAGGCTCTGCCGCGCCTGCAGGAAGCCGGGTGGCGTCCAGCGGGCGTCTGCTTCTCCTGCCTCGGTGGTGCCGCGTGGCCCGACCGGCTTGAGCAGGGCCGGCAGTGTCGGGGTCTGGGGCGTTGCGCGGAGGTCCATGGCGGCACCGGGTGGGGACTTTCAACCGGGGGAACCGGTGGGTCAGACCGTGAACGGCCGCTGTGCCAGGAAGGTGGCCGCGCTGCCCAGCACGAACAGGTTCGGTGTCTGGGTGGCGGGCAGGCCGGCGACGATCGCGCTGCGGAACTGGGTGTAGTTGCCGGTGAAACCGCCGTTGTTCCACACCTGCAGCAGCCGCCCGGTGAAGGCACCGTTGAACTCGCCGTCCATCGAGGTCTGGTTGTCCTGGCAGCCGGAGATCAGGATCACCGCAGGCGCGAAGTTGCTGACCACCGTGGTGAGGCGGGTGCTGTTGACGGCCACCTGCGCGAGTGCGGCGTCCGGGTCGATCACGCCCGCCTTGCCGGCCTCGGCGGCGACGTCGCGTTGCAGGCCGTCGTAGAAGGACTGGTGGTCGCGGTAGGTGCGCAGCGCGATGGCGGGCGGCATCATGCGCGGCCGTCCGCGGCCGTCCGGCGCATGGGTGGGGACCACCTCGCGCGTCACGGTGCCGCTGTGGCAGCTGTCCGAGAGCACGAGGACGCGCACGCCGGCCACGAAGCGGCTCAGCTCCATGTACAGCTCGTCGTCGATCAGCTGGCCGTCCCAGAGGCACCAGGTTTCGTCCTTGCGGTCGATTTCCTCGCCGGTCACGTCGGCCACCTGACCCCCATGGCCGGAGTAGGTCAGCAGGAAAAAGTCGCCGCGCCCGAGTGTCTTGGCCGCCTTGCGCAGTGCGGCCAGTACCGCTGCGCGCGTGGCCTGCTTCGTCATCAGCGCGGTGGGCTTGATGCCCTTGCTGGTGGCGATGGCCCGCATGTCGTCGGCATCGGCTTCACAGGCGGCGAGGTCGCCACTCCAGCCGCCGTAGTGCGCCGGGCTGACTGCGTTCAGGCCGATGTGCAGCGACTGGGCAAGGGGCTTTGCAACGGTGGCGGTTGCGGCCTTGGCGCGGGTGGTGGACATGGTGGTGCTCCGTGGGTGGGTCGATGGTCCCGGATGGTTCCAAGCCTGTCTGTGCAGTGGAAGCGCACCGGGCCCGAAAGTCCATAGTCGAATGAATGATGTCCGGCACGGCGGGTGTGCATAGTTCACGGCATTCCGCCATGCACGGGGGCTGAATTCCAGCGCCGGACCAGCGCGATTTCGCCGCGTAGAATCGATCACCGGGCCCAAATTCTGCGGCCCGGTCTGCTGACCGGGTCTCAGGTCAAGCGCTCGCAGTTTCGTGGCCGCACTGCCTTCCCGCGGCCCGCTTCTCCGAGAGCCTTTTCCCCATGGACATCTTCGACTACGACAACGTGCTGCTCCTGCCCCGGCGCTGCCGCGTGGACAGCCGCAGCGAGTGCGACACGGCGGTGGAGTTCGGCGGCCGCCGCTTTCACCTGCCGGTGGTGCCGGCGAACATGAAGACCGTGCTGGACGCGCCGCTGGCCGCTTGGCTCGCCGCCAACGGCTACTTCTACGTGATGCACCGCTTCGATCTGGACAACGTGGCCTTTGCACGCTCCATGCGCGCACAGGGGCTGTTCGTGTCGATCAGCTCCGGCGTGAAGCCGGCCGACATGGCGGTGGTCGACCAGCTCGCCGCCGAGGGCGTGGGCGCCGACTACATCACCATCGACATCGCCCACGGCCACGCCGACAGCGTGCGCCGCATGATCGACCACATCAAGGCGAAGCTGCCGCACACCTTCGTGATCGCCGGCAACGTCGGCACGCCCGAGGCGGTGATTGATCTGGAAGCCTGGGGCGCGGACGCGACCAAGATCGGCATCGGCCCCGGCAAGGTCTGCATCACGCGGCTGAAGACCGGCTTCGGCACAGGCGGCTGGCAGCTCTCGGCGCTGAAGTGGTGCGCGCGGGTGGCGACCAGGCCGATGATCGCGGACGGCGGCATCCGCCACCACGGCGACATCGCCAAGAGCGTGCGCTTCGGGGCGGCGATGGTGATGATCGGCTCGCTGTTCGCTGGCCACGAGGAGTCGCCAGGCCGCACGGTCGAGGTCGATGGCCAGCTCTACAAGGAGTACTACGGCTCGGCCAGCGACTTCAACAAGGGCGAGTACCGCTACGTCGAGGGCAAGCGCA
>JBEANV010000434.1:0-5638 GCA_041165285.1 Pseudomonadota bacterium
CTCCGGACGCTTGAGTCGACTTCTAGTTTTTGTATTTGGAGAATTGCATGACTGACATCGTGATCGTTGCTGCTGCGCGCACTGCCGTGGGCAAATTCGGCGGCAGCCTGGCCAAAGTCGCCGCACCGGAACTCGGTGCCACCGTGGTACGGGCGCTGCTGCAGCGCTCGGGCCTGTCCGGCGAGCAGATCGGCGAGCTGATCTTCGGTCAGGTGCTGACCGCTGGCTCCGGCCAGAATCCCGCCCGCCAGACGGTGATCAAGTCCGGTCTGCCCCAGGGTGTGCCTGCCATGACCATCAACAAGGTCTGTGGCTCGGGTCTGAAGGCGGTCATGCTGGGCGCGCAGGCCATCCGCGACGGTGACAGCGAGATCGTCATCGCCGGTGGTCAGGAAAACATGAGCATGAGCCCGCACGTGCTGGCTGGCTCGCGCGACGGTCAGCGCATGGGCGACTGGAAGATGGTCGATTCGATGATCGTCGATGGCCTGTGGGATGTGTACAACCAGTACCACATGGGCACCACCGCCGAGAACATCGCCAAGAAGTACGGCGTCACCCGCGAGATGCAGGACGCGCTGGCGCTGGGTTCGCAGCAGAAGGCCGCTGCCGCCCAGGAAGCTGGCAGGTTCAAGGACGAGATCGCCTCTGTCTCGATCCCGCAACGCAAGGGCGACCCGGTCGTCTTTGACAGCGACGAGTTCATCAACCGCCGGTCCACGGCCGATGCGCTGGCTGGCTTGCGCCCCGCTTTCGACAAGGCCGGCAGCGTCACGGCCGGCAATGCCTCTGGTCTGAACGACGGTGCCGCGGGTGTCGTGCTGATGTCGGCCGCCAAGGCCGCCGCCCTCGGCCTGACGCCGCTGGCCCGCATCGCCAGCTACGCCAGCGCCGGCCTCGACCCTGCATACATGGGTATGGGCCCGGTGCCTGCTGCACGCAAGGCGTTGCAGCGCGCGGGCTGGTCGCCGGCCGACCTGGACCTGCTGGAAATCAACGAAGCTTTTGCGGCACAAGCCTGCGCGGTCCACCAGGAAATGGGTTGGGACACGAGCAAGGTCAACGTCAACGGCGGCGCCATCGCCATCGGCCACCCGATCGGTGCGTCCGGCTGCCGCATCCTCGTCACGCTGCTGCACGAGATGCAGCGCCGTGACGCGAAGAAGGGCATTGCCTCGCTGTGCATCGGCGGCGGCATGGGTGTGGCGCTCACGGTCGAGCGTTGAGCGCGTCTTGACTGCACCGCAGCACACCAGTTTTCACACCACGAGGAGAGACACATGAGTCAAAAAGTTGCATACGTCACCGGCGGCATGGGTGGCATCGGAACGTCCATCTGCCGTCGCCTGCACAAGGAAGGCTTCAAGGTCATCGCCGGTTGCGGCCCGACCCGCGACGCCCAGAAGTGGCTGGATGAACAGGCCGCCGCCGGCTTCACCTTCTACGCCTCGGTGGGCAATGTGGCGAGCTGGGACTCGACCGTCGAAGCCTTCGAGCGCGCCAAGGCCGAGCACGGCATCATCGACGTGCTGGTCAACAACGCTGGCATCACCAAGGACCGCATGTTCCTGAAGATGACCCGTGACGACTGGGACGCGGTCATCGACACCAACCTGAACAGCATGTTCAATGTCACCAAGCAAGTGGTGGCGGACATGGTGGCCAAGGGCTGGGGCCGGATCATCCAGATCAGCTCGGTCAACGGTGAGAAGGGCCAGTCGGGCCAGACCAACTACTCGGCAGCCAAGGCTGGCATGCATGGCTTCACGATGGCCCTGGCGCAGGAAATGGCCAACAAGGGTGTCACGGTCAACACCGTGAGCCCGGGCTACATCGGCACCGACATGGTCCGCGCCATCAAGCCGGAAGTGCTGGAAAAGATCGTCGCCACCATCCCGGTGAAGCGTCTGGGTTCGCCGGAAGAAATCGGCTCCATCGTCGCCTGGCTGGCGGGCGAGGATTCGGGCTTCACCACCGGCGCTGACTTCAGCTGCAACGGCGGCCTGCACATGGGCTGATTGGCATCAGGCCGGCCGTTCGCCGGCCATGTCGACTCAACGCTGGAAAACCGGGCTTGCCCGGTTTTTTCATTGCACGGCGATCAGTGCATCCAGTGCCGCACACACCTCGCGCATGCTGCCGCTGATGCGCACGCGCTGGTGGTCCTGCGGGTCGATGCGCAGGTGGACACCTTCGGACTCTGCCGGGCGCGTTGCCACGGCAGGCACCGCATCGACATCAACGTGATGGAGCGCATCTGCAGAAGGCGTCAGTGCCTGCAGGTCGTCCAGCACGATGTCGATGGCCGCCGAGGCCACGGGGCATGGCCGCCCAAGCGGTGCGCGTGGTGGCTGGTTCATAAAAAGCACCATCCCGCTGCCAGGGCGGTTGGCCGCGCCTGGACGCCGGATGGCCATCTCGCGCGACGGCGGCATGGTCGTCCGCAGGATGTGTCCGGGGATGGGCTCGTGCCGCGCTGGACGTCGCCGCAGCAACTGGGGCAACTGGGCAAACAGTGGATGCATGGATGACCTCCTGGAGGTCGGCAGAGCTGGCGCATGACCAGATCTATCGACCAGCTTGGGAACGACTTGACCGCGCGTTGACACGCGCACCGACCCGCGCCCGGTTAGCTCAACAAGGTGTTGCGGATCAAACCGACCGCCAGCCCTTCCAGGCTGAAGTCGGTGTTGCCAGCGGGAACCTGGATGGTCTGGAAATCCGGGTTCTCGGGGATCAGCTCCACGCCCGCTGCGGTGCGTCGGAACCGTTTCACCGTCACCTCGTCGCCCAGACGGGCCACGACGATCTGTCCGTTCTTGGCGTCGCTGGCCTTCTGAACGGCCAGCAGATCGCCGTCGAGGATGCCTGCATCCCGCATGCTCATGCCGCGAACCTTGAGCAGATAGTCTGGCTTGCGGGCGAACAGGTAGGACTCGACCGCAAAAGTGCGTTCGATGTGCTCTTGCGCCAGGATGGGGCTGCCGGCCGCCACACGGCCGACCAGTGGCAGATTCAGCGACAGCAGCGCGGCCGGCACAGACTCGAACGCCATCTCGTCCATGCCGCGCAGACGCGAGGCGTTGAGCCGGCGCAATGTGTCAGACTTGACCCGGATGCCCCGCGAGGTGCCACTGACGAGGTCGATGACCCCCTTGCGGGCCAGCGCCTTGAGGTGTTCTTCCGCGGCGTTGGGCGAGCGGAAACCCAGTTCGGACGCAATTTCCGCCCGGGTCGGCGGCGAACCGGTGCGCTCGATCGTGCGCTGGATCAGCTCCAGAATCTGCTGCTGTCGGCTGGTGAGCTTGGGGCTGTCGTCCACGGGTTCCTCGCTAGCGGTGGCGTTGTCTGGGCGTTGACTGAGAAAACGTCCAGTACCTGTATTTTTATCCAGCCATTTGCAAATGACAAGTACTGATTCGATGCTGCACTCCAGCCCTGCCGGCTTGCCCCGGCGCATCGTCGTGCTGGGCACGGGCGGCACGATTGCCGGCACGGCAGCGAACGCCCAGGACAACGTCGGCTACACGGCAGGGCAGGTGGCCGTGGCGCAGTTGCTGGCTGCGGTGCCGGCGCTTCGTCGGCGGTGTGAAACCGGCTGGTCAATCGAGTCCGAGCAGGTCGCCCAGATCGACAGCAAGGACATGAGCCATGCCGTGTGGCGCCGGTTGGCGGAGCGGGTGCAGATCCACCTGGACCGCCCTGAGGTGGACGGCGTCGTCGTCACCCATGGCACGGACACGCTGGAGGAGACCGCCTATCTGCTGCAGCGTGTATTGGCGCCCAGCAAGCCGGTGGTGCTGACCGCGGCAATGCGCCCGGCCAGTGCCGCGCAGCCGGATGGCCCGCAGAATTTGGCCGACGCCGTGACCGTGGCCGGCTTGCCCGGTGCGCGCGGGGTGGTGGCGGTGCTGGCTGGCAAGGTCTGGCTGGGGTCGGAGGTGCGCAAGGTCCATCCGTACCGGCCAGATGCCTTTGATGCTGGTGATGCAGGGCCGATGGCGCACGTCGAGGAAAGCCGCGTGCGCCTGCTGCGCGACTGGCCGACGGGCACACCGCTGGGCCTGCATGTGCTGGCCGCGGACATCTGGCCGGAGGTGCAGATCGTCATGAGCCACGCCGGTGCGGACGGCCGGGTCGTGGATCTGCTGATGGAGGCGGGTGTTCAGGGGCTCGTCGTCGCCGCTACCGGCAACGGCACCATCCACCACGATCTGCAGGCTGCGCTGCTCAGGGCGCAGTCTGCAGGGGTGGCGGTGGTGCGGGCGCTGCGCGGTGGCGGCGGTTGCATCGTGCCGACCGGGCACGACCTGGTGCCCGAGGCCGGTGCGCTCACCGCGGCGCAGGCCCGGGTCGAGATCCTGCTGAGGCTGCTGTCACGGCGGGTGTGAGGGGCGTGGCCGCAGCGGGAATCCGCTCCTGTCAGACCACGTTCAGGGTGACGTCGATGTTGCCGCGGGTGGCGTTCGAGTAGGGGCAGACGATGTGGGCGGCCTGCACGATGGCTTCGGCTGTTTCGCGCTCCACGCCCGGCACGCTGACGTCCAGCGTGACCTGGATGCCGAAGCCGGTCGGGATCGGGCCGATGCCGACTTGCGAGGCGATCGAGGTGGCTGCGGGCAGGGCGATCTTCTTCTGGCCAGCGACAAATTTCATCGCACCCAGGAAGCAGGCGGCGTAGCCGGCAGCGAAGAGTTGCTCGGGGTTCGTGCCGGCGCCGTCGTCGCCGCCGAGGCCCTTCGGCACGGAGAGCTTGACGCTCAGGCGGCTGTCGTCGGTGGCGGCGCCGCCGTCACGGCCTCCGGTGGCGGTGGCGCGGGCGGTGTAGAGGACTTTGTCGAGGGACATGCTGGAACCTTTCAGGTCGGGGTGGGGGGATTGGAGGGGAGCTGGAACCGGGCGAGCGCCTGGCGCAGGCGGTGCAGCTCGCCGGTGAGGGTGCCGATCTCGTCGAGCGAGCAGCCGACGGCCGATGCCAGTTGCAGCGGGATGGCCTGGGCCTGCTGGCGCATGGCGCCCCCAGCGGCGGTGAGGTGAACATCGACGCGGCGCTCGTCTTCGCGGCTGCGCTTGCGGCGTATCAGGCCAGCGGCTTCTAGGCGCTTGAGCAGCGGGGTGAGCGTGCCGGAATCGAGCGACAGCGCTTCGCCCAGCTCGCTGACGCTGCGGCCGTCGCGCTGCCACAGCGCCAGCATCACCAGGTACTGCGGATAGGTCAGGCCGAGAGGCGCGAGCAGCGGGCGGTAGCGTTTGGTCATCGCCAGAGAAGCCGAGTACAGGGCAAAGCACAGCTGGCGGTCAAGGGCGAGCCAGTCGTGGGGAGGACTGCCTTGGGACGCGCTGGTCATGGTCATCGTCATTGTCATCGTGCGTGCAGTTTAATTGTGCGCAATACAATTGGTGGCAATGTGGAATTGCCGCACCAAGAACGACGCGATGACCTCATGACCATCATGACCTGATGGCCTTGCGGTCGATGGTCAGGTCCCCTGGTGTTCGGGCCAAGTGGCCAGCAGCACACCCAGCATGGCCAGACAGAAGGCACCGGCCTGCGCCGCGCTGAACGATTCACCCAGCAGCAGCACGCCCACAGCCGCCGCCGAGACCGGCAGCATCACCGTGAACACCCCGGCACGTG
>JBEANV010000435.1:0-11494 GCA_041165285.1 Pseudomonadota bacterium
CCGTGAACGCCTGCCAGAGCGTGCCCTTGACGATGTAGTTGCGGATGTCGCGCACCTTCTCGGCGCTCTCGGTGTCGCTGAGCTGGCTGTCGCGCAGGCGGCTGACGGCGTCGTACTCGTAGAGGCCCTGCTGCGCCTTGGTCGTGCTCTTGATGTGCCACTGCATCAGCGGCATCCCGAGGGCCGCGGCCACTTCCTCGGCCAGCATCGTCTTGCCGGTGCCGGGTTCACCCTTGACGAGCAGGGGGCGCTGCAGCGTGATGGCCGCGTTGACCGCGAGCATCAGATCCTGGGTGGCGACGTACTGGGAGGAGCCGGTGAATTTCATGCGGATCTCGGGTCGAAAAGGGGCGGCCAAAGCGGGCGCTGGGAGGGCGGGCCGGGCCAGTATATCGGCGGCCGCACAGCCGGCGTGTGCCGAGGTCGTGGACAATTCGGTCCGTGTATTCAGGGGAAAACAAGGCAATGCAATTGCAACTTTGCGTGCGCGATCCGGCTGAAGCGGCATGGGCCGTGCGCGCCGGGGCGGGAGGGGTCGAGGTCATGTCGGCCTCGCCAGAGGTCGTCCGGGCGGCGGTGGCACGCTTGCGGCTGTTGCGCGACGGGGTGGTGGTGGGGGCCGGCATCGGTGCGCTGGCGACGCCGACCTTGGCGGTCGTGCGTCTGCGGGTCCGGCGGGTGGCGGATTGCGGCGTGGACCGGGTGCGTGTGGCAGTGCCGGCGCGGCCGGCGTCGGCGCTGCTGATCACCCAGCTCGGGCAGCTCGCCCGTGAGGGTGTGCCGGTGACCCCGGTGCTGCGTGTGCCGCTGGACCGGGGTGATGGAGCAGCCTGGGCGCAGCGCCTGAGCCTGGTGTCGCAGCAGGGCTTTGCCAGCGTGTTGCTCGATGCCCGCGGCACCGACGCACAGGGCGCCGATCTCTGGCAGCAGCGCGTCTTGCCGGCCCGCCTGCTCGGTGCATTGGACGGATTGCGGCGCAAGGGTGTGGGGATCGGTCTGATGGCCGCGCCCCACCGCGCCGATCTGCCGCAGTTGCTGCGCTGGGTGCCAGACGAGGTGGTGATCGATTGCGGGCAGGACGATCCGCACGAAGGGCGGGTCGTGGACGCGTACCAGTTCGATCAGTGGGTCGCTGCGCTGAAATCCCACCGCGCACAGGCGACGCAGTCGGCATCGCGTGGGATCATGTCGGCATGACCCTGCTCAAACGCACCCTCCTGGGCCTGCTGGCCATTCTGGTGCTGCTGGCACTTGTGCTGGTGGCGAACATGCTGCGACAGGGTTCGCGCCAGATCGGCGTGCCGCCGCTCGCGCCGCTGGCGCTGGATGCGGCGTCCATCGCGGAGTCGGTTGCGGTTGCTGTGCGCGCCAGGACGGTCAGTGGTCTGCAAGACCCGGAGGGAACGGCCGCAGCGTTCTCTGCCTTGCACCAGCACCTGAAGACCCGCTATCCGCTGGTCCATTCCACGCTGGAGCGCGAGGTGGTTGGTGGTCGCAGCCTGCTCTACACCTGGCGCGGCCGTGATGCCAGTGCCCGGCCGATGGCGCTGCTGGCGCACCAGGATGTGGTGCCCCTCGCGCCCGGTACCGAGGCGCTGTGGAAACAGGCGCCATTTTCCGGGCTGATCGAGGACGGCATGGTCTGGGGTCGAGGCACCCTCGACGACAAGAGCAACCTGATCACCCAGCTCGAAGCGGTCGAGCGGCTGCTGCGAGCGGGTTTCCAGCCGGCGCGCACGGTCTACCTCGTCTTTGGCCACGACGAGGAGATGGGGGGGCGCCAGGGCGCGGTGCAGATCGTCGCCTTGCTGAAGCAGCGCAACGTCCGGCTGGAGTTCGTGCTGGACGAGGGGCTGGCGGTCACCGAGGGGGTGCTGGCGGGCGTGAAGGCGCCGCTGGCGCTGATCGGGCTGGCCGAGAAGGGCGGCGTTTCGCTGCGACTGACGGCCAAGGTGGCGCCCGGCCATTCCTCGATGCCGCCCCCGGCGCCCGAGGCCAGTGCCATCGGCATGCTCAGCGCTGCGCTGACCCGACTCGACCACACGCCCGTGCCCGGTGGCATCGGTGGCGTGGCGGCCGAGATGTTCGCCACCATCGCGCCCGAGATGCCGCTGGCGCAGCGGCTGCCGATGGCCAATCTGTGGCTGTTCCGGCCTGTGGTGGAGCGCCTGCTGGCCAAGGGAGCGGCCACCAACGCGATGCTGCGCACCACCACGGCGCTCACCCTCGTCAACGCGGGCAACAAGGCCAATGTGCTGCCGGGCGAGGCCAGTGCGGTGGTCAACTTCCGGCTGCTGCCCGGCGACAGCACCGCGTCCGTGACCGAGCATGTCCGGCGCGTGATCGCCGACGAGCGCATCGAGATCCAGGTGCTCGACACGCCGGCCGAGCCGTCGCGGGTGTCGTCGCCCGCCGCACCGGCCTACCGGTTGCTGGAAACCACGGTGCGCGAGGTCTTTCCAGACGCGATGGTGGCTCCGGGTCTGGTGCTGGCGGGCACGGATTCGCGCCACTTCGAGGACATCGCCGACAACGTCTACCGTTTCATGCCGATCCGCTTCAACGCGGAAGACCTGCCGCGGGTGCATGGCACGGACGAGCGCATCTCCGTGGCGCAACTGGCCGACATGGTCCGCTTCTACCACCGGCTGCTGTCGCAGGCGGCCCGCTGACAGACCGTGGGGCAGGCGATGCGCGGGGTGGACTCTCTGGTCTGGATGCTGGCAGTGTCGAGCGCCGTTGCCCAGGCAGGGCCTGTGGATCTGCCCGCGTCGCGTCCGGTGCCCGGCGGGGTCGTGACGCTGTCGCTCGGGCCATCCAATCTGCCGCCCAAGGTGCGCCATGCAGGGGTGCCCGTGCTGGTGGTGGGCGATCCGATCGAGTGGACGGCCGTCGTCGGGTTGCCGCTGGGTGCCAAGGCCGGCGCTGACGAGATCACCGTGCAACGCGAGGGCGCACAGACGACGCGTCTGTCGTTTGCCATCGAGGCGATGCGTTATGCCGAACAGCGTCTGAGCGTGGCGCCCAAACACGTCGAACTCACCGCCGCCAACCTTGCCCGCCACGAGCGCGAGCGCACGCACCAGGCCGAGGTCATCGCCGCGGTCAGCGAGCCGCCGCCCGCCACGCTGCGCCTGCGCCAGCCGGTGCCCGGTCCGCGCTCCAGCTCCTTCGGCCTGCGCCGGGTCTTCAACGGCCAGTCTCGCAACCCGCACAGCGGCATGGACATCGCCGCACCGACGGGTACTCCGGTCATGGCCCCGGCCGCCGGGCGCGTGGCCGATGTCGGCGACTACTTCTTCAACGGCGGCACCGTCTGGCTCGACCACGGCGGCGGCCTGCTGACGATGTACTGCCACCTGTCGGCCGTGCATGTGAACGTCGGTGATGTCGTGCGCACTGGCGACCGGATTGCCGACGTCGGTGCCACCGGCCGCGTCACCGGGCCGCATCTGCACTGGTCGGTCAGCCTGAACCGGGCGATGGTGGATCCGGCGCTGTTCCTGGTGCAATGAGCCCGCTGCGGCATGATGGCGGGCGTTCTGTTCTGCCCATGCACCATGCCCTCGTCCACCCGCCTTGTCTATTCCACTGACGCCGGCCGCGTCTGCCCCGATTGCCGTCAACCGGTCTTGCAATGCACCTGCAAGGCCCGCGCCGAGGTTTCGCAGTCGGCCGACGGCGTCGTCCGCGTTTCGCGTGAGACCAAGGGCCGTGCGGGCAAGGGCGTGACGCTGGTGAAGGGCCTCGGGCTGGAAGGCGACGCACTGACCACTCTGGCCAAGGCGCTCAAGGCCACCTGCGGCAGCGGCGGAACGGTGAAAGACGGCGTGGTCGAGGTGCAGGGCGACCACTGCGACAAGGTGATCGCCTACCTCGCGGCCAAGGGCTGGAAGGTCAAGCGCGCCGGGGGCTGAGTCAGTCCAGAGGCGCCATCCCGTGCCGCCGCCGCGCCCTGCCACAGGCGTCATCTCCGCGCCCCAGCGGCGCCAGCATCCCGAACTCCCGGCACGGCCCCGGCCGCCATTCGTAGATGCCACAACCGGCTTGCACGCCGACGGTGCCGACCAGCGCCGCGCAGCGCGGACTGGCGTGGTCGGTGCCCCGCATGCGGGCCGTGCCGGCGGTGACGTCAACGGTCAGGCCGTCGGGCACGCAGCCGCCGCAGGATTGCAGCTCGTGTGTCGAGAAATCGACCCGGAAACTCGCGCAGCAGGCGCCGCAGCTCAGGCACGGGTTGGGGGTGGAGGGGGAGGCGTCGGTCATCGTGGCCGTGACGATAGCGCAGCACGCGCCACCGTCACTGGGTCGCCTGGACCTGCCGACGGCGTTCGATGTAGCCGGGCTGCACGGCCCGGGTGTTGTCCGGGCAGGCGCTGGTGCTGTTGCAGGCCGCGGCGTCGACCGTGTAGAGGCGCAGGGTCTGCACCGCGCCGGTGGTGGTTTCGCCCTCGTTGTAGACCGTCGACGTGCAGCGCACCGTGACGCGCATGCCCGTGTCTGCCGTCAGGTCCAGTGTCTGGCTGGCACCGCTGCAGGTGGTCCAACTGCCTTTGAGTGCCTGGTAGAGCCCCCATTCGGTACCGGCACGGGCGGCGGCCCAGGCCCGGGCGCCGAGGATGTCCTGTGCCGATCCCGTCTGGGTGGACTGGCCAAGCCGCACGATGGCTGCGGCCAGACTCGCCAGCACGACCAGCACGAAGATCGCTGCAATCGCGCCGAAGCCTGCGGTTGAACGGGGATGTGGCCGTTTCATGGCACGTTCGACACATGGGCGCCCACCACCAGCGACACGCTTTCGTTGCGCCGGGTCAGGTCGAGCTGGAGGTAGACGAAGCCGTTCTGCTGCGTGGCGCCCTGGTTGGGGTCATAGGTGATCGTGCAGCGGCTCAGGCCCGTGAGCACGGTCTGGCCACCCGTGACCGACGGACAGGCGCTCGGGTAGCCGGCGTTGAAGCCGTAGCCGGACAGGCGCACCAGCGTGCCGCGGGCGGTGCCGTTGGTGTCCAGGGATCCGTCCGCGCCGCTGCAGACGTAGAACACGGCCTGTTGGCCAGCACTGACGACGCTGAAGCGCCCGCCGTCGTAGCCGAGCGGGAGTTGGGTGGGCGTCAGGCTCAGGCGGTGCTGGCCGAAGGCAGGCGCCGGGGTGGTGATGGCGGTCAGCGCCGCGCGGCTGGCGCCGCTGTAGACGTCGTTGGGCGACTGGTTGCCGACGACCAGCCAGTCGCCGGCCGCCGGCAGCGTGGACAGCGGCGTGAGCACGTCGAGCGTGCTGGTCAGCGTGGTGGTGTCGAGCGGGGCGGAGCAGGTGGCCGATGGGGTGCAGCCGGGGCCACTGTCATTGGCGGTGTCGGCCGCCATGCGCAAACGCCCGCCCGCCAGCGTGGGCACCATCTCGACACACTGGCTGGACGGGCTGCGCACGGAGTTCGGTACCGCCAGCCGCACGTCGCCCACCAGCCGGCGCAGCGCGGCGTCCGCCTGGGCCGAGAGATCGGCACGGTTGCGGGTGGCGAGGTAGCTGTCGAAGGCCGGGCGGAAGAACACGGTGAGCGACGCGGCCATGACGCCCCCGATGACGATCACCAGCACCAGCTCCAGCAGCGTGAAGCCCCGCTGGGTGCGCGGACGTTCAGCTCGCATAGTCCAGCCGCCAGCCGGTGAGCGTGAGCTGGTCACTGCCGCGGCGGACCGTCACGTCGATGCGCCGCGCCGCCGACACGCCGCCCAGCGTGGCGGCGGTCACCGAGACGCTGACCGAGTAGCCCGCCAGGGCGCTGACGGGCACACCGTCGATGGTGCAGACCTGGTTGGTGGTGGCGTAGCCATGGTAGTCGAGCAGGTCGTTCCAGGTGTTGCGCGCACAGCCGCCGGGCGCGGCGTTGGTGGCGGTGGCATAGGGCTTGAGCTGGATCTCTTCGAGCATCTCTTCGGCGATGGCCAGCAACTGCTTGCGGACCACCGGGTCCGAGGAGCCACGGGTCACGGTCGAAAACGCCAGCATCACCCCCGCCAGCCCCACGCCGATGATCAGGATGGCGATCACCAGCTCGATCAGCGTCATGCCGCGTGCCTGTCGCTTACTCGACATGGCCCGTCTCCCCGAGCAGCGTGATGGCGGTCTGGCCGGTGATGGTGATCTGCCAGGCGCCGGTGCTGGCTCCCGCGGCATCCACGGTGGCACGGCCGGTGGGCTGGAAGTACACGGTGCCAGCCGGACTGAGGCTGGTGGCGGTGCCGCTGCCGGTGGCGTAGGTGCTCTGGCCGTCAGGGCCGACGAGCGGGCTGGTGCAGCTGCTCGCCGGATTGGCCGCCGCGATCTGCAGGCTCACCCCTCCGGTGGCGATGCTGACGCAGACCAGCCGACGGTGGGCGACGGCGGTCTGGCGGGCGTTGCGCAGCGCGGCGACCAGCTCGCTGCGCCAGGCCTCGTCGCGAAAACCGAGCACGCCGTTCAGGCTCGGCATGGCGAACACCGCCAGCACGGAGGTCAGCACGATCACGCCCAGCAGCTCGGGCAGCGTGAAGCCGGTGGCGGAGCGGCGGGAAGGGGGGCGGCACGGAGTCATCGTGGCTCAGTACAGCTCGCGCACATGCACGGTCTTGCGGGTCTCGGGGCTGGCGATGCCGAAGCTGGCGCGGGCGGCGGGGTCGCGGTCCCAGGTGCTGGCGCAGCTGCCGTTGCGTCCTCGCAGCCAGGGGAGACCGGCCCCGGTGCTGGCCGGATGGCTGCCCAGGCAGCTCACGTCCGTCGCCGTGCTGCCCAGGTTCAGCGCGATGTCCACGCTGCCGGTGCTGCCCGACGGGCTCGGTGCCGACAGGCTGACCGTGCCGTTGCCACCGAGGATCGTCAACGCGCCAGGGGTGGTGGTCCAGGCGGTGGTGGCGCTGCCCTGGTAGCTGAGGTAATTGCTGCGCACGATGGCCGTGGTCGGCACGGTGGTGCAGCTGTCGGCGCTGTTGAGCACCCAGGCGCGGCCGGTCCAGTACTGCGCCTGCACGGGCAGTTGCAGCGCGGTCTTTTCGGAGCCGTAGACGTTGGACAGGACCAGCCGTCCGCTGCGCAGAGGCATGGCCGCTTCGAGATAGCCGCTGGAGGACACGCTGTCGGCGTCGGTGGCACGCAGCGTCAGGCTGCCGGCTGCACCGAGCTTGTCGGTGTAGGTGTAGGCGGTGGAGGCGGTGGACGCTGCACCCAGGCTGAAGTGGCTCGCGGCCAGCGTCGCGGTGCTGCCGAAGCTGCCGCGGCCGAGGCTGGCGGCGTCCGAGAGCGTCACCCCTTGCGCGAACGCCGGGCTCAGGACGCCGCTGCCGTCGTAGTTGACGGTGCGCGTCGGCGTGGCGAGGCCGTTCATGGCCAGCAGGCTGACGCTGAAGGGCTGGCCGGCGTAGCTGAAGCTGCCGCACGCCGGCGTGGCGACCACGTCGAAGTGGTGCGGGATGAAGCGGCCGAGCGTGGTGCCGGTCGTGCCGGTGCTGCCCGTCACGGCGGTGCCGGTGCCCAGGTAGCTGGCCAGATCCGCGTTCAGGTCGATGCGGCCGACCTCGCTCCAGACGAGGTTGCTGGCGGTGGCGCTGCCGCTGCTGAAGGTGCCGAGGCTGCCGGTGAAGGTGCCGCTGCTGCTGCCCGTGCCGGTGGGGGCGGCCTTGACATGGGTGAGCGTCGGGGTCTGCACCGTCGGCGATTCGCGGCCGAAGTTGGGCGCCGTGTTGCCCGCGCTGTTGCGGGCGCGCAGCGTGGCGGAGAAGGCGCTGCCGGCCTTGGTGGTGCCCGCCGGCACGGACGTGAATTCGAACGAGGCCGGCGAAGCGATGAAGCTGGTGCTGCCGGTCATGCTCAGGCCGGTGTCGCTGGTGGCCGCGCCGCCGGTGTAGGTGCCGGTGAGCTGCACCTGGCCGACATCGGCGTAGATCAGTGCCGCGCTGGCCAGTCCGGTGGCGTCGAAGGTCAGCGAGGTGGCGCGGCCGGTGGTGTCGCAGGCGGCGCTGGCGCTGCCCGTGGCGTTGACCGCGGTGCCGCCGACCCGCACGGGCAGGGTGCCGGTGGATGGGTTCTGGTAGGCGCACTTCAGCGTGATCGACTTCGTGCCGGTGAACGCCGGGACGCACTGGCTGCTGCTGTCGGACGAACGCACGGCGCGCACGGTCAGCGTGTTGCCGCTGCTTTCGGCGAGCTGGTTGGATGCCGTGAGCAGCAGGCCGCTGGCGCTGGCGGTGTAGGTGCAGGCGGGGCTGCCGAAGTTGCAGCTGGTGGCGCCGCTGGCGGTGGGCGTGCCGGCGGTGGCGGACAGGGTGACGCTGCCAGCGGTGGTGAGCTGCACCCGGGCATTGGCCGAGCTGCTGCCGCTGGCGATGGTCACGGCGGCGGTGTCGGGCCAGACCACGCTGGCGCTGGAGGACAGCGTGGCGGTGACGCCGCCGGTGTAGAGGGTGGAACAACTGGCGTCCTGGCAGGCGACGACGGTGAGCGTCGAGGGTGTGCAGGTCAGACCGGTGCCGCTGGCGTGGCGCAGTTCCAGGTGGTTCAGCGACACCGTGCAGCCGTGGGTCTGGGCCACGTCGAGGGCCACCTGTGCCAGCGTGAGGTCGTAGTTGTAGAGCCGCACCTCGTCCAGGCGCCCGTTGGCCGAGTTCAGCGTGCCGCCCGTGGAGGTCACCGTGCTGCGGTTGTCACCGATCATCAGCGAGCCGATGGTGGAGTCGATCAGACCGTTGGTGGTGCCGGAGGTGCTGGCGACCTGGCTGCCGTTGATGTAGAGCTTCAGTGCGCTTTGGGTGGCGATGCCGGTGAGTGACCAGGTGGCGGCGACGTGGACCCAGGTGCTGGCCGCGAAGGTCTGCGCCGGGCTGGTGATGGTGAGGATGGTGCCGGCGCTGTCGGCCACCATCAGCTTCAGCACGCCGGCCTGGATGGAGAGGTGGAAGGGGCGGGTTGCGCTGGTGGTGGCGTCCGTCAGCACGCCGGTGGTGCTCGCCCAGGGGTTGTTGCCGGCGTACCAGAGGGAGACCGTGCCTTTCGATCCGAGCACCGTGCTGACCTGCACCGAAGAATCGACGCCCGCGATGGTGTTGTTGGTGTTCGATGGCACCGACAAGGCCCGGCAGATGTTGCCGCTGGCCGTGTTGGTGGCTGCGCCGACGCGCACGCCGTTGTTGTTGTTGCCGGAGCTGTCGGCCACTTCACCGACCGCGCCGCTCCAGGTCAGCTCGTCGAAGCGGAAATCGGCGACCTTGTTGGGCAGGGCGTTGGGGATGTACCAGCGGATGGCGCTGCCGCTGGCGTTGTAGCCGCTCTTGTAGGCGTAGAGGGTGTAGTCGCTGTTGCTGAGCTGCACGCCGATGGTGGCGTTCGAGCCGCTGGCGTTGGCGTTGCCGTACTGGTATTTGAACTCGCCGTTCTCCAGCAGGATGATCTGGAAGGTGTAGGGCGTGCTGGTGCCGTACTGGTACACCGCGTTCCAGGACACCACGAAGTAGCGGTTCGGCGCCGTGCCCTTCTGTTCCCAGGTGACGTTGCCGCCCGCGGCCGGATTCAGGTCGGCCCAGTAGGGCATCAGGACATTGGTCGTGGCGGCGGCGGTGCATCCGCTTTTGGTCACCGCGGTGCCTGCTGGCAGGGTCGTGTTGGTGTAGTTGCGGAAAAAACCGGTGTCCGACCCGAACTGGAGCATGCCGTTGGACAGGATCCGCACGCTGCTGTAGGTGGTGCTGCCGAGCTTGAAGGTGAACCCGCCGGTGAAGCTGATGCTGGCCTGGTCGTCGTCGATCGCGTTGTTGACGCAGGACTGGGCCCAGGTCACTGCGTTGGCGGCCGATTCCCACGTGTAGGTGTCGCTGCGGGGCGCGTAGGTGCCTGCCTGCACCAGACCTGGCAGCAGGCACAGGCACAGGCACAGCCAGACTCCCTGAACGAGACTGCGCGCCACCCACGACAGAGGCCTGGTCACGGCGCGCTGCCCTCCGTCCGTCAGGCTCAGTTGCCTGCAGCGATCGCGGTGAAGTTGGACGTCTGTCCGCCACCGGTCACCGTGCAGGTCGAGGTGCTGCCGTTGGTGGTGCCCGGATCGGTGCCGCCCAGCGTGTAGCCGGTGGGCAGACCGCCTTGCAGCAGTCCGGACGCGTCGGCACAGCCGTCGATCTTGGAGCACTTGTTGGCGGTGACGACGTTGCCGGTCAGCGCGCAGCCGGCGTAGTTCAGGTTCATGGCCGATGCCGCCGCCCCCGCCACGCCTGCCACGCTGGCCGCCTGGGCATCACTCTTCATGTCGATGAACTTCGGCAGTGCGGTCGCCGCGAGTACACCGAGGATGACGATGACGACGATCAGCTCGATCATCGTGAAGCCGGCTTGACGTGATTTCATGGAATTGCTCCTGGTCTTGGACGGATGTCTGGCTGTGTGGAGGCGGTGAAGCCCATACCTGCTGATTTCGGCAGGGGCGGGCCTTGACTTGAGGGCTTTCTCATGCTTGGGGCGGCTTCATTTGGCAAAAGCAGTCCGGCCCAGATCCCAGACCGGCAGGAACACGCCCAGCGCCAGAATCAGCACCAGCACGCCGAGGAATACGATCAGGATGGGTTCCAGCTGGGCGCTGAGGGTTTTCAGCTCGTACTGGACTTCGTTGTTGTACAGCTCGCAAACCTCTTCGAGCAGCTCGTCGATGGCGCCGGTTTCCTCGCCGACGGCCAGCATCTGCAGCACGACCGGCGTGAAGATGCCCGTCACGGCCGCCGCGCGCAGCACGGACTCGCCGCGCTCCACGCTCTCGCGCATGCCCTCGATGCGGCGTGCGATGAACTGGTTGTCCACCGTCTGCGCCACCACCGACAGCGCCTGCGAGATCGGCACACCGCTTTTGAGCGACAGCGAGAAACTGCGCGCGAATCGCGCCAGCATCGCCTTGCGCACGATCTTGCCGGCCACCGGCACGCGCAGCATCCAGCTGTCCCAGCGCAGGCGGCCGTCCGTGGTGGCGATCCAGGCCCGCAGCGCCACCACGCCGGCAATGGCGCCCAGCACGAGGAAACCGCCGTAGTCCAGCGTGAAGCGCGACGTGGCCAGCAGGATGCGCGTGGCCAGCGGCAGCGTGGCCCCGGCGTTCTGGAACACGGTGGCAAATGCCGGAATCACCATCACGTTGATCACGCCGATGGCCGCGACCATGGCGCTGACCACGAAGCTCGGGTAGCGCAGCGCCGCCTTGACCTGCTGGCGCATGAACAGCTCGAACTCCTGGTGGTGGAACAGGCGCAGGAAGATCTCGTCGAGCCGGCCGGTCATCTCGCCCACGCGGACCAGCGCGATGTAGAAGTTGTCGAACACCCGAGGGTGCTGCGCCAGCGACATCGACAGCGCGATGCCGGATTCCAGGCTGCGGCGCACCTCCGCCAGCGTCGTTTTCATCTTGTCGCTGGTGGCGGTCTCCTGCAGCCCCATCAGTGCCCGCAGAATCGGCACGCCCGCCCGCAGCAAGGTGTTGAGCTGTCGGCT
>JBEANV010000436.1:0-3642 GCA_041165285.1 Pseudomonadota bacterium
CACAGAAGGACCGCATCACCGCCGAGCACGACTACGAGATCAACCTCAAGGCCGAGCTGGAGATCCTGCTGCTGCACGAGAAGATGGACACGGTGCTGGCAGTGCTCAAAGCGGCAGACGCGCCTTGAGCGGGCAGTGGTCTGACACGGCCAGCAGCGGATCGGCGCGCTTGTCGTTGGCCTCCAGGGTGCGGCCGAGGAAACCGAGGGGCACCTTTTCGGCCACCGGCACGCCCGGGCTGCTGCCCGCAGGCAGATGCACCGCGATGTGGTCCAGCCCGACCGGGTTGCGGCAGCCCAGCGCCTTGCCGTCGGTCAGGCGCTCCATCTCCGGCTGATCGAGCACGCGGGCCTTGGCGTCCTTGCACAGCCGGGCGCTGTCCTCCGTGAGCGGGCAGGTTGTCTCCAGCGTCGTCAGCAGCGACGCGGCCGGCACGCCGTCGTTCACCTCGCGCCACAGGCTGGTCGAGCGCACACCTGGTGCATACGGCTCCGTCGCCTGACCGCGGGTGCGCACCTGGGCGTTGGCCGGCAGGCTCGCTTCGTGGGCGATGTTGCGGTTGAAGTCGCCGAGCATCACGACGGCGTCCACCCCCTGGCTGCGCTCTTGTAGCCAGTTCTCCAGCGGTTGGAGCTGCGCCTGCAACACGGTGCAGGCGGGGTCATCGCCCGCGAGCTGACCGCGTCCATGACCGTTGCCACCGCCTTCCAGCGGCGAGACGCACGCGGATTTCAGATGCACGGTCAGGAAGCGCGTCACCTTGGCGCCGATGCGCAATGTCACGGACAGGCCCGGCCGCGGCTGCTCCTTCACCGGCCGCTCGGGCAGGGCCAGCGGCGCATACAACTCGCAGGTACCCACGGCAGTCGCCACCTTGCGCCGCCACGCAAACGCCAGCCGCTGCACCTTGTGCGACGTGAAGCCGCAGACCTCGTAATCTCGCCCGCCATCGGGCAGCACCTCGCGCACCGCCTGCACGCTGCTGACCTCCTGGAAGGCGATCACGTCGGCGTTGACTTTGGTGGCGAGCACCTCGGCGATCTGCTGGCGCCGCTTGGCGAGCGCCGCCTCAGTCACGGCGACCGGCTTGTGGCGGCTTTGCCAGACATCGCAGGGCGGCAGTTGCGCGATGTCCCACTCGATCTTGGCGTCACGGCCCCAGCGCAGTTGCCAGCCGGTTTTCGGGCCGTTCGGGTCGGGACGCCACAGCTCGCCCGTACCGGACTTGGAGAAACGCTGACCACAGGCGGCGATCCAGCGCGTGGCGAGCGGCGCATCCAGGTGCCAGCCGAGGTTCCAGGTGGCGACGGTGACATCCGTGGCCGAGGCGGCGCTGGCCGCCAGACTCAGGGCGATGGAGAGGAAGTGTCGGTGCATGGGTGCGATTGTGCGTCGGTGGACCCACCTGCATAGGGCACGATCCCTGACGGTACCCGCACCGACGCCGGCTGCACATGCGCGTCCTGGTCGTCGAAGAACATCTGCGCGCCAAACGCCGCGAGCACCTGGTCCTTCGACGCCCCGCCCATGAAGAAGGCCTCGTCCACATCGACCTGCCAGTCGCGAAGCGTGTGGATGACGCGGGCGTGCGCCGGGCTGCTGCGCGCGGTGACGATGGCGATGCGCACGGGGCAGGGCGCGCCGCGGCTGCGGAACTCCTGCTGCAGCGCCGCGAGGCGGACCAGCAGCTTGGCGAACGGGCCTTCCGCCATCGCGCGGCGGCGGTTGGCCTGCTCGTGCGCGGCGAAGGCTTCGAGGCCCTGCGTCTTGTAGATGTGCTCCGACTCGGGCGAAAACAGCACGGCGTCGCCGTCGAAGGCGATGCGGATCTGGCCCTCGGCGGCCCGAAATGCGGCCGGCGGGTCATAGAGCATGGCGGCGGCCACGCCGTGGTCGATCGCCTCCTGCACGTCGCCGCGGTTGCGCGACAGGAACAGGTCCACCTCGAAGGCCTTCAGATACTCCACCAGCGAGCGCGCCCCGCCCGTGAACGCCGCGCGGGTGATGTCCAGGCCGTGTGCCTCGATCGCGTTGAAGGCGCGCAAACCGGTGTCGGGCGAGTTGCGCGAGACGACGACCACCTCGATGCGCCGCTCCGGCAGCAGCGGGTTCAGCCCGAGCAGCGCCTGCACCAGCGGGAAGGCGGTGCCGGGGCGCAGCGGCTCGTTTTCATGGGCGCGCTGGTACTGGCTGAAGACAGCGACCCCCTGCGCGTCGTAGAGCTGGTTCTCGTGCTCCAGGTCGAACAGGGCGCGGGAGCTGATGCCGATGACGAGCTTGTCGGTGAGGGTGTAGGGCATGGGGGTGAAACGGGTTGTGGCCAATAAATAGTCACTGAGAAACCGCCCAGTGCGCCCAGTGCCACCTGATGTGTTCGATCAGAACATCCTCCGGCTCCAGCCAGCACGTCCTCTGTTCCCACTCCGCCCGGTTCGGACTGTCCGCCAGCCACCCCGGCTCCATCGCCACACCAGCATTACGGACCATCGGCGCACTATCGCGCCCCGGCTCGCCGCCGAGGTGCCCACCGGTGTAGACCTGCAGCGCGGGCATCGTGGTGGACAGCGTCATCGACAGCCTTCCGTCCGACGAGGTCAGCACCGCAGCGGGTTGCCCCGCATCGAGCAGCCAGCCGTGGTCGTAGTCGTTGCCGATTGAATGCGCAGTGCGGAAATCGAACACTGTCCCCGCGACCGGCTGCGGCCCGTCCACCGGCAGCAGTTCGGCATCGACGGGCAGGTACTGCGACGCCGCGAGCTGCAGCGTGTGCCCGAGCACGCTGCCCGGCTGCGCATCGAGGTTGAAGTACGCATGCTGCGTCGGCGCGATCGGGCAGGGAGCGTCCACCGTGGCGCGGATCTCCATCGCCATCGACATCGCGTCGGTCAGCGTGTAGACGACATCGAGGTGCAGCGCGCCGGGGAAGCCTTGGTCGCCGTCCGGGCTGTCGAGCGAGAAGGTGACCGCGGTGTCGCTCTGCTGCGTGACCTGCCAGCGGCGGTGGCTGAAGCCGTCGGGGCCGCCGTGGAGCTGGTGGCGCGAGCCGGCAGGGTGGGCAGCGAGCGCATGGGTGACGCCGTCGCGGTGCAAGCGGGATTCGGCAATGCGGTTGGCATAGCGGCCGACGGTGGCGCCAAGGTAGCCGCCGCGCGTGGCGTGGTCCTCGGGTGTCGGGTGGGCGAGCAGCACCTCGCGCGGCGCTTCACCGGGAACCGGTACCCGGCAGGACAGCCAGGTGGCGCCCCAGTCCATGAACGTGACTTCGATGCCGCCTGGGCGGGCGAGCCGGATGAAGCGGGGGTGGTCGAAACGGGCGGGCGGTGTGGGCGTCATGGCGTTCCACTATATAGAGCCACGGCGCGCAAAACGGGGCAGGCGCCGCCGGGAGACAGTCGGCGGCGCCTGCGTTCATCAGCAGCAAAGGCTGGTCGGTTCAGGTGTCATCGCACGCGGCCTTCCTTCCAGGCGCCGAGCAGCTTGTCGTAGTCGATCGTCTCGCCCTTGGGCTTCTCGTTCGCCAACTTGGCCCACGGCGCCGCCTTGTCGGACAGCCACTTCTTCGGGTCTTCCTTCTTGTTCAGCTTGGGCGCGCACTTGGCCATGCCGGAACGCTCCAGCCGCGCCATCACGTCGTCCATTTCC
>JBEANV010000437.1:0-3626 GCA_041165285.1 Pseudomonadota bacterium
CCTGCGTGCGCGTGGCGGTGAGGCCCTTCGCCTTGGCGATGTCGTCCGGGTAGGCGAGGTGCAGCATGGCGCGGATTTCCTCTTCAGCCGCACCGTCGAACACCGGCGTCGCGAAAGGCACGCCGTTGGACAGATTGCCGGCCATCTCGAAGATCTCGCCATCGCTCAGCACGTCCAGATCTTCCTGCTTGCCACCCGACTTGTTGTACAGGGTGTCGAGGAACTGGCGCATCTCCGAGGCGCGGGCTTGCTGCTGCAACATGTTGCCGATGCGCTGGCCGATGCCCTTGCCGGCCCAGCCCAGGTGGACTTCCAGCACCTGACCCACGTTCATCCGCGAGGGCCCGCCCAGCGGGTTCAGCACGATGTCGGCAGGGGTGCCGTCGGCCATGTAAGGCATGTCTTCGATCGGAACGATCTTGGAGACCACACCCTTGTTGCCGTGACGGCCGGCCATCTTGTCACCCGGCTGCAAGCGACGCTTGACGGCCACGTGAACCTTGACCATCTTCAGCACGCCAGCGGGCAGCTCGTCGCCTTGCGTCAGCTTCTTGCGCTTTTCTTCAAAGTGCAGGTCGAAGGCGTGGCGGGTTTGCTCCAGCGAGTTCTTGATCGATTCCAGCTGGTTGGCCAGTTCGTCGTCCGCCGGGCGGATGTCGAACCAGTGGAACTTGTCCACCGAAGCCAGGTAAGCCTCGTCCAGAGTCGTGCCCTTGGCCAGCTTGTTGGGGCCACCGTTGGCGACCTTGCCGATCAGCAGCTTCTTGATCCGGTCGAAGGCGTCAGCCTCGACGATGCGCAGCTGGTCGTTCAGGTCGAGGCGGAAGCGCTTCAGCTCGTCGTCGATGATCTGCTGGGCGCGCTTGTCACGCACGATGCCTTCACGGGTGAAGACCTGCACGTCGATCACGGTACCCATGGTGCCCTGATCCACACGCAGCGACGTGTCCTTCACGTCGGAAGCCTTCTCGCCGAAGATGGCGCGCAGCAGCTTCTCTTCAGGCGTCAGCGTGGTTTCGCCCTTCGGGGTCACCTTGCCGACCAGCACGTCGCCGGGGCCGACTTCGGCGCCGATGTAGACGATGCCGGATTCATCCAGGCGAGCCAGCTGGTTCTCAGACAGGTTCGGGATGTCGCGCGTGATTTCTTCGGAGCCCAGCTTGGTGTCGCGGGCCATCACGACGAGTTCTTCGATGTGGATCGAGGTGTAGCGGTCTTCAGCGACCACACGCTCCGAGATCATGATCGAGTCTTCGAAGTTGTAGCCGTTCCAGGGCATGAAGGCCACGAGCATGTTCTGACCCAGGGCGAGTTCGCCCAGGTCGGTCGATGCGCCGTCGGCGATCACATCCTTTGCAGCCAACACATCACCACGCTTGACGATCGGGCGCTGGTGGATGTTGGTGTTCTGGTTGGAACGCTGGTACTTGATCAGGTTGTAGATGTCGACGCCAACTTCACCGGCGACGGTTTCCGCGTCGTTCACGCGAATCACGATGCGGTTGGTGTCGACGTAGTCCACGATGCCGCCGCGCTTGGCGGTCACCACCGTGCCCGAGTCGACCGCGGCAACGCGCTCGACACCGGTACCAACCATGGCCTTTTCAGGACGCAGCACAGGCACGGCCTGACGCTGCATGTTGGCGCCCATCAGTGCGCGGTTCGCATCGTCGTGCTCCAGGAAGGGCACGAGCGAGGCAGCGACCGACACGATCTGCGTCGGGGCCACGTCCATGTACTGGATGCGCTCGGGCGAAGTCAGCACCGATTCGCCGCTTTCGCGGGCCGACACCAGCTCGTCGGTCAGACGACCGTTGGCGTCGAGCGAGGCATTGGCCTGCGCGATCACGTACTTGCCTTCTTCGATGGCCGACAGATAGTCGATGATCATCGTGGTCTGGCCGTCGTTCACCCGACGGTACGGCGTCTCAAGGAAGCCGTATTCGTTCAGGCGGGCGTACAGGGCCAGCGAATTGATCAGACCGATGTTCGGGCCTTCAGGCGTTTCGATCGGGCACACACGGCCATAGTGGGTCGGGTGCACGTCGCGCACTTCGAAGCCGGCGCGTTCGCGGGTCAGACCACCCGGGCCCAGGGCGGAGACGCGACGCTTGTGCGTGATCTCCGACAGCGGGTTGGTCTGGTCCATGAACTGCGACAGCTGCGACGCGCCGAAGAACTCCTTGAGCGCCGCAGAAATCGGCTTGGAGTTGATCAGGTCGTGCGGCATCAGGGCTTCGGTCTCGGCCTGGCCGAGGCGTTCCTTGACGGCCTTCTCGATGCGCGCGAGGCCCGAGCGGTACTGGTTCTCGGCCAGTTCGCCGACGCAACGCACACGTCGATTGCCGAGGTGGTCGATGTCATCGACCTCGCCATTGCCGTTGCGCAGGTCGACGAGGATCTTGACCACGGCCAGGATGTCGTCGTTGCTCAGTGTCATCGCGCCTTCGGAGCCGTCACGGCCCACGCGCGCGTTGAACTTCATGCGGCCCACGCGACTCAGGTCGTAGGTGTCGGCGCTGTAGAACAGGCGATGGAACAGGGCCTCGACCGCGTCCTCGGTCGGCGGCTCGCCAGGGCGCATCATGCGGTAGATCGCCACGCGCGCGGCCAGCTGGTCGGCGGTCTCGTCCGAGGCCAGGGTCTGGCTGATGAAGGCGCCCTGGTTCAGCTCGTTGGTGAACAGGCAGGGCAGATCCTTGATGCCGGCGCTGCGCAGCTTCTTGAGCAGCATCTCGGTCAACTCGTCGTTGGCCTTGGCCACGATCTCGCCGGTGTCGGCATCGACCAGGTTGCGTGCCACCACGCGGCCCACCAGATAGTCTTCAGGCACGCTGATGTACTGCGTGCCCGACGTGTCGAGCGACCGGATGTGCTTGGCCGTGATGCGCTTGTCTTTCTCGACCACGACGGCACCGTTCTTGTCGGTGATGTCGAAACGCGCCACTTCGCCCTTGATGCGTTCGGCGACGAACTCCATCTGGGCGCCGGTGTCCATCAAGCGGAAATTGTCGAACTTGAAGAAGTGCGCCAGGATCTGCTCGGGGTTCAGGCCGATCGCCTTGAGCAGGATCGTGACCGGCATCTTGCGGCGACGGTCGACACGGAAGAACAGGATGTCCTTCGGGTCGAATTCGAAGTCCAGCCACGAGCCGCGGTACGGGATGATCCGCGCGCTGAACAGCAGCTTGCCCGAGCTGTGCGTCTTGCCCTTGTCATGCTCGAAGAACACGCCCGGCGAGCGGTGCAGCTGCGACACGATCACGCGCTCGGTGCCGTTGACGATGAAGGAGCCGAACTCGGTCATCAGGGGCACTTCGCCCATGTAGACCTCCTGCTCCTTGATCTCCTTGACCACCTTCGACTGGTTCGTCGAGTTCTCGCGGTCATAGATGATCATCTGCAGGCGCGCACGCACGGCCGCCGCGAAGGTCAGACCCCGCTGCTGGCACTCGCGCACGTCGAACGGCGGCTTGGCAATGTTGAATTCGAGGAACTTCATCTCCACGAACCCGTTGTGCGAAACAATCGGGAACGCCGAAAGGAACGCGGCTTGCAAACCTTCCGGTTTGCGCTTCAGGGGGGGTACATCCTTTTGCAGGAAAGCGACGTAGCTGTCCTTCTGC